>PAFS01000050.1 GCA_002705325.1 Gammaproteobacteria bacterium
TTAACAGTCTGGTGAATTAATTTTTGTTAATAGGAAACCTCCTTGTTGTTGCGTTGGTACTAACACTCGCCATTTCGGCGGGCGTTCGTTTTTCTCTACTTCTCCTAGTGGGTCTACTCATCGGCTTTAGTCTCGAGCGATTCGGTTTTGGCTTCGCGGGTCCGTGGCGGCGATTAATTCGTGACCGGAATGCGCAGGGATTTATGGCGCAACTTGTCGCGATCGGGCTGACAGCGGTTGCGATTCAACCGATCGTCGCGTTTGCCCCTGGTTCTCTCATCGGTGCGATCGCACCGGTATCGTTGACCATGGTTGCTGCTGCATTCGTTTTTGGTCTGTCGATGCAAATGATTTTGGGATGCGGGTCTGGAACCTTAGTTAATGCCGGTTCAGGGAATGCAATCGCCTTAACTGCTTTGCCACTGTTTTGCGTGGGAAGCTTTCTGGGAACATTGCTCGTGCCGACTGCGATCGAAATTACCCCGCATATAACGGTCAATCTGACTGAGTCTTTTGGTGTCGGTGGCAGTGTCGCTTTGACCCTCGCTGGGCTATTCGCGCTGGGAATCACAGCGTCAAGATTCAGCGTGGGTTCCCTGTGGAATCGCAAACTATTGATTGCTGCAGTGATCCTGGCTGCTCTAGCGACCATTCATGTCTTGGTTGCAGGCCAACCGTGGGGCGTTGTGTATGGTCTTGGTCTCTGGGTCGCGAAAGGCGCCCAGGGTCTTGGCTGGGATCCCAGTAGCGCGCAATTTTGGATCCATCCGATTAACGCAAACGCTCTCAGTACATCGATATTGACCGATACGACCTCATTAACCAGCTTGGGATTAATCGGTGGCGCTGCGCTTGCCGCATGGAAAGATTCATCCAGTCAACCATTCAACCAGTCGGTTGCGATGTGGTATTACTTGGTGGCAGCACTCTTTGGCCTATTATTGGGTATTTCATCACGACTGGCTTTCGGCTGTAATGTTGGCGCCTTATTCAGTGGTATTGCTTCAGGATCGCTTCACGGGTGGGCCTGGTTGTTCGCAGGTTTTTTCGGCAGTGTTGTCGGAGTGCGATTACGTGATCAACTCTGGCAACAGGCCAGGCAGGGGCTATGATGAGTCGTCGCTCTGGAATTATGATTGCGGTAGTGTTCGCAGTGCTCGTTGTTGGACTTGATTGGTCGTTGGGTGTTCCACCGGATCCCTATCGTGCACCAGATCCAATGGCATTTGGTTCAATGTCTGGCGCATCGGGCGCTATCTGCTCATTCGCCCCAGGGACCAACTAATGACTCAGATCGTCATTGATACAAGTTTCGGTCTCATCACGCTCATGTTTGACAACCACGAACTCGTCCGAGTTGAGCAAGCCCAATCAAAACAATCAATTGGGCGCATTTCCAACGATGTGCTGCAACCTGTCATTGACTGTATTGAAGGTCGACGCGATGGTTTGGGAATCCCTATCAAATTGAAAGGTTCGGATTTCCAACTCAAAGTCTGGGATGCAATGCGTTTGGTGCCTCCGGGTGAAGTGATTAGTTATTCAGAGCTTGCGAAGCGAGCAGGAAATGTGCGAGCGACACGGGCGGCTGCATCAGCGTGCGGTCAAAATCCTTGCGCGATTATTGTTCCTTGCCACCGAATTGTGCGTCGAGACTATCGACTCGGTGGCTTTTTCTGGGGAATGGAAACGAAGAAGACACTCTTGCAACGAGAGGGACTTCGGATTCAAGGTGATCAGATCATTGATTCTCATCATCTATAGATGATTACCAATGCAATAGAGAGAAAACATTTATTGGATTAGTTGTTCCATCATTCCTATTCTCGCTACACACAGAGAGACATGCGGGTTTCCTCTGGACGAGAAGCACAGGAGTGAGTCATGGCCTCAAAAGCATATGATGCAGGCGTTAAAGAATATCGCGACATGTATTGGACACCGGACTATGTCCCTTTGGACACAGACCTGTTGGCATGTTTTAAGTGTACTGGTCANCCANGCGTTCCTAAAGAGGAGCTTGCNGCTGCGGTTGCTGCCGAATCATCGACAGGGACNTGGAGTACNGTTTGGTCAGAANTGCTTACTGATCTCGAGTTTTACAAAGGCCGCGCNTATCGNATTGAAGANGTGCCAGGCGACGATGAGTCGTTTTATGCATTCATCGCGTATCCAATCGATTTGTTCGAAGAGGGGTCTATCGTCAACGTACTGACCTCACTGGTTGGNAACGTATTTGGATTCAAGGCACTNCGCCATNTACGACTCGAAGATATTCGATTCCCGATTGCTTACATTAAAACCTGTGGTGGTCCGCCGGGCGGTATTCAGGTGGAGCGTGATCGTCTGAACAAATATGGANGACCAATGCTTGGATGTACGATTAAGCCAAAGCTCGGACTGTCCGCGAAAAACTACGGTCGAGCAGTGTATGAGTGTTTACGTGGTGGTCTNGATCTGACCAAGGATGACGAAAANGTCAATTCGCAACCGTTCATGCGTTGGAGAGATCGATTCGAATTCGTTGCTGAGGCGATCCAAAAAGCAGAGCAAGAGACAGGGGAGCGGAAAGGTCANTATCTGAACGTCACCGCAGCAACACCCGAAGANATGTATAAGCGCGCTGAGTTCGCAAAAGAGCTTAATCAGCCGATTATCATGCACGATTTTATCACTGGAGGCTTTACAGCAAACACCGGTCTCGCTAACTGGTGTCGCGATAATGGAATGCTGCTTCACATCCACCGCGCAATGCATGCCGTTATCGATAGACATCCAAAACACGGTATCCATTTCAGGGTNTTGGCCAAGTGTCTTCGTTTGTCGGGTGGAGATCACCTACACACCGGAACTGTCGTGGGCAAGCTCGAAGGCGATCGGAATTCAACTCTTGGTTATGTTGATCAGCTTCGTGAATCATTTGTTCCTGAGGACCGCTCGCGTGGAGTGTTCTTCGATCAAGATTGGGGCTCAATGCCAGGGGTCTTCGCGGTTGCTTCCGGTGGTATCCACGTGTGGCACATGCCAGCCTTGGTCACCATCTTTGGTGATGATTCGGTATTGCAATTCGGTGGCGGAACGCAGGGTCACCCTTGGGGGAACGCCGCTGGCGCGGCAGCCAACCGTGTTGCTCTTGAAGCCTGTGTGAAAGCCCGTAACGAAGGACGACATCTTGAGCGTGAATCGCGCGATATTTTGATGTCGGCGGCACAAAGTAGCCCAGAGCTCGCGATCGCGCTCGAAACCTGGAAAGAAATTAAGTTTGAATTCGATACGGTCGATAAACTCGATGTTTAAAAATCCAATTAACGTATTGATTAGTTTGAATTAATGAGGAATTAGAGATGGCGAATAAAACAGAAATGGGTGATTTCCAAACCGCTCAAACACTTGAGACCTTTGGATTTTTACCACGCTTTAGCCAAGACGAAGTGTATGACCAAATTGAATATCTGATTCGACAAGGTTGGACTCCGTCAATTGAGCATGAGCATCCATCGCAGTGCACAAATTCGTATTGGACAATGTGGAAATTACCAATGTTTGGCGAAAAGGATTTGAGCACGATCGCAGGAGAGCTTGAAGCATGTCGTCGAGCATACCCCGATCATCACGTCCGCTTGATTGGCTATGACGCATACACTCAAAGTCAGGGACTGTGTTTCGTTGTTTACGAAGGGACAACTCGCTAACGCACCCAAGGTGGTCGAGCGATGAAAGAGGCATGAGAGATGAGTGATTCAATGACAGGCAAACAACTTGCACTAGCGAGAAGGCAAGCGCTCTCTCAAGGCGGTAAATCTGCGCTTCAACCGCAAGCCGTCAAGAGCAGTGGTGTTCAAGCTTCGTCAGAATCGGTACCAGCGACCTTGTCTGCCCAAGAGCGGAGACGGCTGATGTCGCAGACTGGGAAAGCGGCTCTACCAATAACTGACCGGACTCGAGCATCGACTATGGCCAATCAGAGCTGTGAGTGTGAGGCCTCAGCCCAAAAACCCACGATGCGCACGAGCACCCGGAATGGACAACCGAGCGTGGCCGACAATTCACCCGGGCGGACAACTGCAAAGGCGCGTCGTGAGGCGTTGTCAAGCCATGGTAAACGCGTATTGACTGGAAATCAGGATGGTTTTGGCGGAAGTGTCAGTGGCCGCACAGCAGCCCGAGCGCTGCGTGAGGAAAAAAGTCGGTTTGGTGCCAAGAATNTGAAGCAACCAAGCTCGCCTCGGCCTGTTCGTGGCGCGCGAGACGCCTCATGGAAAGTTGCTTCGACGATGACCGAAGGCGGAAATGAAATCTCCGGCACTTNGGTTCAGCATGACCCTGTGATGACTGGTTCAGACCAGGGGGTATGCCAGACTATTACCGGGACTGACTATTTGTCCGGTGAAGCGTTTGAGAATGCCTGCTTACAACCTGAGAATTCGCGTCGCCGAGCGACCCGTCTGTCGGACACTCTCCGAGGGAACACGGTCTCTGGTAACGAACTGGGGGCTGGGGAGCAACTGACGGGTAANCGNACGGGCATGTGTCAAACAGTCACTGGTACTGAGTATATGGCAGCAGGACAGTTTTCAGTCTGTCACGCAGGAACACGGCGNCACGATGGACCAAGAACGTCTGATCAAACCAACGATGGCTTACCAGTTTCCGGAGGTGAGCGAAATCATGCGAAGGTGACCGGGACCGAATCGTCCTCGATGGTTTCAATGACAGGCTCTCAATATTTAAGCCAAGGTCTCGCGGCCACTCAGTCTTCGCGTCATCACGGTGAGACATTGAGAAATCCAGATCGCCTGACTGGCGCAGTATTGTCGACCAATCGGCATGTGACTGGTGANACCCGATCGGTCGGGAACCAGGTGACTGGCGATAATTACGTGGCAAATGATTTGACCAGTCGGTCTACGCAATCAGGAACTCGCCAGCGATTTGGCGGTAACCGGCTCGCGACAGATCGTATCAGTGGATCGATCCCTCAAAGAAGTCAGGCAGTGACTGGTGATGAGCCGGGGACCTGTCAGCGTCTCACAGGGACGCCATATGTTGGTCGCGATACACAGGTTGAATTTTGCGATGAGGTCGGAGCAGTGGNAACNGCACGTCGGATGGCTGGCAGCGTGATCAGTGGAATTCAGCCAGGTGTCGCCAATGGCGTCACCGGCGATGCACGTGGCGCCGATCACCCTATTTCGGGGACTCCCTATCANGGTGAAGATCAACTCCAAGAGGCATTTGGCATGCCACAGACACGCAGNGAAACGCGAAATTTNAGTATTGGNACTCCTGCTCGGCAGGCGATGCTTGAGCAACGTGACAATGCCCGTCNCATCACTGGGTCCTTTGGTCGTGCAGAAGGCAAGATCACTGGATCGGATGAAGCAAACTTTCAGCCGGTAGCGCGGGCGAACGCCGCGACATTAGCGTCAGACTCGGTTATCGGAACAGATCGACAGATCACCGGAGAAGGCCGCAGTCTTGGGTTGACTATCACAGGTGATGATTGGGATCGCAACAGCGCAGTAACTGGAACTGAAGGGCGTTCGGCGATTTCAAGGAATCAAACACGGCGCGGCGACAGCCAGATGCGGGTCCGTGAAACTCACTCGAAGCCCGAGCGTGAGTCAAGTCGCGTGACNGGCTCAAGCGGAAACACGTCAGATGGCGCATTAATTACGTATTCAGGGGGTGCCCGCGGATAAANGCGGGCAGTCATGGAGAGNACGATGTTGCAACGTTCAAAATCAGCACAATCGATCAAATTGAACCGCGCGCCGCTGGGTCGCCCTGGCGCAAGAGCGTCTGTGGTGTCTGCTGTCGTTGATAAGCAACGCGGGATTCATGCGCTAACGGATGTGCGGGATAACGCACAACTCATGTCTTATGAGCGCAGTGTGAAGGATTCATTTGACCGGATCGAGCCAGTCCTTCGACAATTAGNCGCCATTCAGTTTGAGATCGATTTCGCGAGTCAAGCCCAAGAGATTGCTGACCGGGAACTGGGTTTCGAGCTACCGATTGATTTATTAAATGCTGCCTGGACGAATCAGCTTGATATTAAGGCGCTCTACGCATATTGCGTGTTTGAGACTTATCGCCGTTTTTGTGATCACTCGATTGCAACGTCGCCGTTGGCGATGCATTCCGATTCAGACTTTGATGAATTAATAGAAGAATGCGGGTTACACGCAGTTGATCTGACGCCTTGTGCTGACGGGCGTCTCGCTCACGTCATTCGGTCGGTGTTGCGTCTGCCTCCAAACAAAGTGCGTCGCAAGTCCTATGCAGGTGCTGTTTTTGACATCGACGATAACGTTCAAAAATGGACCGAAGTTGAATTGTTGCGAGAGCGAGCGGGACTATCGACATCGATTTCTGGTTCTCGCTATCTGAAAGGAGTGGTCTATCACTTCAGCACCATCGATGGACAATGCGAAGGATGTGCNGCGCATGGCTCTAAGGATGATCAAGCGGCTTTTGCTGGTCGTGATGCGTTATACGCATTCCGTGAAGCAATTGAACATACGCATTGTTGCGGGGCCTCAGTGGACTTGCTACTGATCGGTGTGGATACAGCCACTGATTCCATTCGTGTCCACGTACCAGACGAGAACGGGGACATCAGTCTTAACTCGCATCTGTCTTCGATGGAACTGTTTGAGCAGACGCAAAATGAGCCGAGCGATCGGGCGCGTGACCAGATTCAACAGGTAGTTGCACGTGAATGCCCAACAACACGGTCTGGACTGAAGCGTTTCGTCGGTGCATTGATCGAAAACAATGTGTCACAAATCGAATTAGTAAAAGCTGAGTTCAATGGAACTTATGCGGATATCGGACATGCCGAGCGATTCATCGGAGTCGGTGTGGGATTTGAAGAGATCCAAGTCCGGAATCTCATGTATTTCGCGTATTTAAAGACCATCGAGGAAGGTGCGTCTGATATCGATGTGGGCTTAAAAATATTCAAGTCGCTCAACATCAGTCGTGGTTTACCTGCACCAATTATCGTCCGATTTGATTATCACGGTTCGATTCCTGGAGCACGAGCGCGCGCGATGAACCGCTGTCAGCAGATCACTGAGGCTACGATCAAGCGTTTCCCTCAACACGCAGATGATGGATCGATTCACATCTTGAAAGTCGTGAGAGATTGCCAATCAGACAGCCCAATCGAAATCATTGATTCATCAGTCCCAATGACTGGGATAGAGAGGAAGGCATGAAAATTTGTCAGGTTGAACGGCCGCTTGTTGCAACAAACCGGATTGCGGAAATGGAACATAAGCATTTGCAAGTCGTTCGAGACGGCACGAGTTCTCAGGTCGCCGTTGATGCAGTTGGCGCGAAGCCTGGCGATTGGGTGATCTGCGTCGGTAGTAGTGCTGCCCGTGAAGCGGCGGGTAACAAAGGTTATCCGAGTGATTTGACAATTGTTGGAATCATCGACCATTGGCCGCCTGCTGAAGAGGGTGCGGCTTCATGATGATTTGTCGTGTGGTTGGATCGATTGTCTGTTCGTGTCGAATCGACGGCTTAAAGCACACGGTGTTTCGGCTCGTCGAAAGCGAAAGCGGACTGCAGCAAGCGGCAACCGACACGGTGGGCGCCAAGCCTGGAGATTGGGTTTTTTTAACGACCGGCACTGCAGCACGTTTTGCAACCGGTGACTACGAAGTTCTGACAGATCTCGCCGTTTGTGGCGTGATTGATCAGTGGCCTCCAGCGAGTGCGCCAAACTGAGCGCATGAACTGGTCTCAATAACGAAGGAGTAGGAGAGAACGATGGCAAATGAAAACTACGGGATCGCACTGGGTATGATCGAGACGCGTGGCTTAGTCCCCGCCATCGAGGCGGCAGACGCAATGACAAAGGCGGCTGAAGTCCGACTCATATCTAGAGAACTCGTCGGCGGCGGCTACGTAACCGTGATGGTTCGTGGCGAGACCGGTGCCGTCAATGCAGCTGTTCGTGCAGGAGCAGATGCGTGTGAACGGGTCGGTGATGGCCTCGTGGCTGCGCACATTATCGCGCGTCCACATAAAGAGGTTGAGCCGGTATTGGAAGCAACAACTAAATAAACGCATAGCTATTAGCTAATTTGGAGAACTATCATGTCAACTGAAAATTATGGTATCGCTTTAGGAATGATCGAAACGCGCGGTCTTGTCCCTGCAATCGAAGCTGCGGACGCAATGACAAAGGCAGCTGAAGTCCGCTTGATCGGTCGAGAGTTCGTCGGTGGAGGTTACGTCACAGTCATGGTCAGAGGAGAGACTGGTGCTGTCAATGCCGCAGTCCGCGCTGGCGCAGATGCTTGCGAAAGAGTCGGTGATGGCCTTGTAGCGGCGCACATTATCGCGCGTCCACATCGTGAAGTAGAGCCTGTTCTGCCAACGGCAGCTNCATCCTAAATNTTGTCATGTGGTGGTCGCGATGCGACCACCAGGCTGACTTTTTGGTTTTTTCTGTGGTCGCATTTGATACAGTCATACGCGACATTATTGGATAGATAGGGTTCATGGGCTGGAAAGAGCGAAAACGTCCCCCGCGTATGGAGCGTCGTTATCAGTTCGAAGATTATGATGCGCTGCGGGATTTTTTAGATGCTGCTGCGGAAGCATCCGAGGCATGTGGTTTCTACCCTGATATGGCATTTGGGCGTAGTCATTTGAACGTCACGATTCATCCCGACGAGGGAAGCGATACCTTGTCTGAGTTACAGCGAGAATTTGCCAACACCCTTGATGCGATCGGTGGATTCCTCGAAGAGGAATCGAATTGAGGCTGGCATTTGCCTCAAATAAAGGCGGGGTTGGCAAGACCACACTTGCGATCAACGTCGCTTCTTTTCAATCGCAATCACGCCCGATGACTCTGTACGATGCGGATCCGCAACGGTCATCTCTGCATTGGTCATCAATTCGGGAATCAAACAGCAACTTAGCGGTCGAGTCGTTTTCTGAACAGGATCGTTATGCCAAACATGCCGTTTTTGACTGTCCACCAGCCATTCATCATCCAGATACGCTGGCAGTGCTCAGGGTGGCTGATGTTGTCTTGATTCCTGTTTTACCGTCCCCGCTGGATTTATGGGCCACGCTTGCTGTTGCCAAAGAGATTCAACGGGCACAACTGGACAACAATAAACTTCAAGCATTTTTGGTGTTNAATCAAATGGAATCTCGCTCCCGTCTATCTCGAGAAACGAAAGAAGTTTTGGAATCGCTCGAAATCTCAGCGTTAGAGACATCAATTCAACGTCGAGTGATCTATCGGAATGCGATTCTGGATGGGCGAGATGTCAACCAGTCAGGAAAAGGAGCAATTGCTGCTTCACTGGAAATCACGCATCTCATAAAAGAAATTCAATCAAAGAGGTAGTTATGCCTGAGTCAAAGTCGACTTCATCGAAACTTGCAGCATCGATTGAGAAAGTCAAAGCCGCTCAACCGNCACGCCAACGCGCTTCAAAGAAGGCGCCCACAATTGCCAAACCTAATANGACATCACAAGCAAAAGCGACAAGGCGCACAACAACGCAAAAGTCAAAATCAGACATCCAGCCAGCAAGTCAAATGCGTCGCTCGCGAGTATGGCCTGATTAATCTACACTCGTTGGTGACTTGAGATGCCAATGGCGGGTTGACGAATGTCCGGACTTGATCTTGACGCACTTGCACATTTAGATGTTCCTGAATTCATTGTCCGTCATACGACAATGCGNCAATTGCAGATTTTTGAGGCNGTCGTTCGGCTCGGCAGTCACACGCGTGCTGCTGANGAGCTGTATTTGACCCAACCAACAGTGTCAATGCAGACCAAGAAGTTGACCGATGCGATTGGGNTCCCNTTACTTCAACAGAATGGTCGTCAAATTGAGACGACGGCAGCGGGCCAAATCGTATACAGATCGATTCGTGAGATTTTTGGCTCTTTGAGTGATCTGGAGGTCGCATTATCAGAGCTCAAAGGCCTCAAGCGTGGAAAATTGAAATTAGGCGTTGTCACAACAGCCAAGTATTTAGCGCCTGAATTGTTGGGTCGATTCAGCGAAGAACATCCGGGTATTGAGTTATCCTTAAAGGTCTCAAACCACGATCGAATCTCAGAGAGACTGTCAGAGAATGTCGATGATTTATACATCATGGGCCAGGCTGCGGAGGGAATTCCAGGTATCGATCTTTATCCTTTTGCACCGAATCCGCTCGTGGTCATTGCTCCCAAAAATCATAAACTCTTTCAATCACAAAATCCGCTGAGCCTAGCCGATATTANAAATTATCCNTGGATCATGAGGGAGCCTGGATCAGGAACTCGTGATGCAACATTGCGCGNATTCGAATCGCAGGGGTTNAGGCCAAATATTCGCATGGAGCTCGGTAGTAACGAAGCAATTAAACACGCTGTTATCGCCAACTTAGGTCTATCGGTTTTGTCACTCCACTCGATGACCATTGAGGGCCCAGATGGACCNCTTGGTATCGTTAAAGTGGATCAATTTCCGATGATTCGCCAGTGGAACATCGTGCATGCGTCGNATCGNAAGTTGTCACTTGTTGCGCGTGCATTTCTTGATTTTGCAATGGATGAAAAGCANCGCATCACTCAAGAAATGAGAGCTCGATGGCCAGATGTTGTCATCAANTGATCGGTTGTTTTTCTCACTAAACGGACCACTGACGACGTATTATTGAATAACCGTACTTGATCGAGATTCACGAATCGAACGTCGTGGGACTCAGCATTGCCAGGTAACTCCTGATAATCCACCGTCAATGCGTATCTGATATCAAAATGCGTATGTTTCGGCTCATTTGGCCTCGCAGGAATGGTGTGTGCATCAATATCAAAAATCGCACGTGAGGCAAGATTAAAGTCAGAGACCTGTAGTCCGGTTTCTTCTGCGGCCTCTCTCAAGGCTGATTCCAGCAAATTCGGGCTTCCATCAACATGGCCTCCAGGCTGGAACCACCGATCGAGCTTTTTATGATGCAACAGAACGGCAGCCTGCAAATCAGAGGACAAGATCCACGCAGATGCGGTCAGATGACCTTGTAGGCATGATCGACGAAGGCAGTCGGGATACGCTCGGATGAAGGCGAGTGTTTGCGCTTTTGCNCNNGCCTCAGCATGGTCAAATGCCCTGTGTGCTTCGATCTGGTTGATCATCTCGTCTAACACGNTAAGTTCCCATGGGGTAGTGAATCGCGGCAATTGCGGCGTCGGCTGCCGTATCAATATCAGCCTCTGATCCGGCGATCGTCAAACGTCCAAATGCACCCACCGCACGGACATCAACTAACGTGATATTAGCTGCTTTTTCGGCNTGATTGGCTGCATAGATAATATATCCAGCAGGTTCGGTCTCTAGAATAAACATGCTTTGCCCGGGCAGAATCATCGAACCACGCCGATCTTGTCGATTGATCAGAACGGTGTGATCAGGCGTCATTCCGCGAATCGTCTCTTGCCAGGCGATCGACGGATGNGTTCGATCCGAGACNTGCGCACCCATCCGTGCCAATAAAATATTTCCCGCCTCGCGGACGTCGCTTTGGTCTCGTTGGTGAATGACCATTGATCCATATGCCCGCTCAACGACTTGTTGTGCAAGATGCACTCGAGTGGCCTTCAGTGCGACGTCAGTCAGCTGGTGAACAGCCATTCCTGGCGAAACTTCAACCCATAGGCAGGCGTCTCCAGGTATAGGTAGAAAACCTTGAGAGACCGTTGCCATATAAGCTGCTAGCTGCGGTTGAAGTGAATCGCAATAGACATAGGTTCGAAGTCCGATTGAGGGGGTATTCACGCTAAGGACTCCTGAGCTTTAAGCATCTGAGTGGCCATTTGCAGAGCAGTGCTTCGGTCTTTCACCAAGGCATCGGCCGGTAATTCCTTTAATAAACCGAGGCGCTGTAGACGATCGATGACTGCAGCGTTCGCGCCAGTAATAAAGACGGGTTTTTTCGCTTTTAAATCGTCTTTGATCATGTCCTCAATCGCCATCGAGGATGATACGCCGATGGACGGCACGTCGGTAAAATCAATGATTAACGCTTGATGATCGGATAAGACTGCGCGTTGCCGAGAAATTGCTTTGGCGAGACCGAAAAATAGCGTGCCNCCCAAGGCNAAAATCAAAATACTTCCGTTGGTTTCTTTCAGGATCGTTTGCTCGTCACGTGAGAGTTCTTCTGCATTCGGATCGCGGATTGCTTTCACTGAGTCAGCATGGGCAGCTGTTAATCGTTCGATNGTTAANAGGTTGGCAATAAANACACCAACAGCAACCGCGATGATGAGATCGACAAAGACNGTCANCAANATCACNCCGTACATAATCAAAGCGGCTTTTGACGAGACAATATGNGCTCGAGATAAGAAACGCCAGTCAATGATGTCGAGGCCGACTTTGAACGCAATCCCTGACAAGACCGCTAGCGGAATCATGGCGGTGAGATCACTAATCCACANCAGAACGACTATCAAGACAGCAACGCGTGACAGCCCGGATANNGCTGANCGACCGCCTGATTGGATATTGACGACAGTACCCATTGTGGCACCGGCACCAGGAATGCCCCCGAAAAGACCGGATGCGATATTCCCGATNCCTTGTCCAACAAGCTCTTTNTTGGCGTCAGACTCACGCTTTGTCATGCTNTCGGCTATCACTGAGGTGAGGAGGGCATCGATTGATCCGAGCATGGCGAGAACTAACGCATTAGCCATCATAATTTGCCAATGCCTCATTTCGAAGACGGGTANCTGAAATTCAGGAAAACCNTCNGGGATGGTACCAATGACACGGACTTCANCGGCAAGNAATAGTGAGGCGNCCACCGAANCAACAACTAGTGCGAGTAATTGTGGTGGCACAAACCGCCGATAACTTGATGGAATCAAAGCGATGATTAAAAACGTACCGAGTGCCAGACATGTTTCGTCAATCGATACGTTCTGAAGCAGGGACGGGAGGGCAGACAAAGTTCCAATAACACCGCCCGTTGGAGGTGGCTGCCCTAGAAAAGGACCAATTTGTAGCACAATAAGAATAATACCAATGCCGGTCATGAATCCCGAAACAACCGTATAAGGCATCATGGTGACAAAGTGACCAACACGCAGAATTCCGAAGAGTATCTGAAGGCAGCCAGCTAAAATGACCACAGTAAANGCCAAAGCGAGCCCTTGGTCTGGATCAGACGCGATGAGACNTGCGACAACTGCTGTCATCACNACCGTCATAGGACCTGTCGGCTCAGAAATGAGCGTTGGGGTGGCGCCGAAGAGGGCGGCGAACAGTCCGACTAAAATCGCGCCATACAGACCCGCTTCGGGGCCNGCTCCAGATGCAACACCAAAGGCAAGCGCCATTGGTAGGGCGATCACGGCTGCGGTGACACCACCGAATACATCGCCCTTAATATTGGTCAGTCGAATTTCGTTAAATATCGCCAAAATCCNGATGCCTTACTCATCCCACTAAGAGTTATACGGAAATTTCATTACTGGTGTAACTCGATAGTATCAATGAAAGGCATNGATGATTATCGATACTCTGGTGATGACCGATGGAAATNAATGTCGATTTTGGTTATGAAATCGCCAGCAATACAGTGCGAGGTAGGANCGAAAAGGNGATGCNCGCTCCACAAATTCTGCCGCGTCCTCACCTAATTCGGNTGNAAAATCAAGACTTAAGCGACGAAGAATGAGATCTTTATCACTCCATTGATTCGGGTTGCGTAAAACAAATAATTCCCACATCGCAACTGACCAAGGACCAAGGCCCCAGACCTCAAGTAAGACCTCGCGGCGCTGAGCTTCAGACTGAGTGGCAATTGTTTGAATCCAATGATCGCCACGATGAGTCAAATCACTCAGTGTTCGTTTTTTCGAGGCCGACAGTCCTGTATTTGGCGTTTCTAGATTTTTAAGCGCATCGATTAATTTGGAACGCTGCGGATATTGAGTCACAAGTCGATCCCAAATTGATAGTGCCGCTTGGTTCGATAGTTGTTGACCGACAACAATCTGGCTCAGCCCAAGCAACAAGTCATCACCATACCGAACTGGAATATCGATGGGCCCAACGGATTCGATAAATTCAGATAGCTTTCTTGGTCCGAGCTTGGTTAGATGATGGTATGCGTTTTTCGCCAATTCAGAATAAGCCATAACAAAAAGGAAATCCCTAGAATGGTTCGGATGATCGCATTAATCCGGGTGAATAACCTGGCGGATTTTAATCATTATCGAGAACACGGTCCTGCAACCCTAGAACCCTATGGTGGAGAGCTTCTATTCCGTGCGGAAAAGCCCATGACTCTCGATGACGAGAACGGTTTCTGCGATTTCTCACAGATCGTATTGTTTTGGTTCTCAACGGCGACAGCAGTGACAGACTGTTATGAGTCTGACGCATACCACGATATATTGGAGCTTAGATCGAGTGCTGGCACCTTTACCATTATCGGTGTTGATCTCGATCTAAATTGCGCATAATCATTATTATGTTAAATAAAGTGGTTCGTTTGGTTTAAACCTCACACAGGGAGTCCCTATTCATGCAAGTAAATCGCTATTTTGATGATCAAGTACTTTCGTTGAGCTTTGATAATTCCAACGGCAAGAGTTCGATTGGCTTGATGAGTCCAGGCTCATATGAATTTTCGACGTCGGATGACGAACGGATGGTGGTGATTAGCGGTGCTCTTGTAGTACAACGTCAATCTGATCCAGAGCCATTGCTTTATTCTGATGGAGAGGAGTTTCATGTACCGCGAGATCAAAGCTTTAGCGTTGAGGTTACTGAACCGACCGCGTATCTCTGCGANTACAGTTGACAAANCCCCTNTTCCATTTGATTACGGATTTCAAGAACAACTNNTTCGAGTTCAAGGNGTTCAGGTGTTCGTGCGAACACTTGGGAGTCGGTCAAATCAGGCTNTATTGTGCTGGCATGGCTTCGCAAGGAATGGGTCTGATTTTTNCACACTCGCACATGCNCTTGCTGACGAATTTTTTGTGATCTGTCCTGATANGCCGGGTCGTGGCAACAGCGAATGGATGGCTGCAGATCAGTATGAATTTNCNTTTTATCAGTCGCTTGCAGTCGATTTACTGAAATATTTGAATATTTCTGNTCGTGCTCATTGGATTGGTACAAGCATGGGCGGTGCGCTGGGAATGATGATGGCTTCGAATCCAANGACGCGACANCTGNTTGATCGATTGGTAATCAACGACATCGGACCTGAAGTANCACAGGATGCAATTGAGCGTATTCGCGAATANGCTTCCGAAACGCATTACTTTGCTGATTTAGNGGAGGCGCGAGCGTATTTCGAGACCATCTATGCATCATTTGGCGATCTATCAAACAATGAGTGGGACCGACTGGTGGTTCANTCATTGCGACGCCTCGACGATGGACGTTTGACACAACATTACGANCCACAAATTTTGGCACGTTTTGGTGNTGTGCANAATCCAGCGTTGGCATGGACGATGTTTTCTTCAATCACTTCACGCATGTTGGTGATTCGTGGCATGGAGTCGGATATTTTGACCGCGTCNATTCTCGACCGAATGATCGACAGTGCACTTTTTGTGGAAAAACTNGACGTCGCGAACACAGGACACGCGCCATTTTTGAATAGTCACGNACAGATTCAGTGCATCCGATCGTTCTTAACCAAATGACACATTAGCTCTCGCTAGCTTTAATGCGGACGATAAAGTCAACGTCGGCNGTCACCAATTGATCTGAAATTGCCCAGTCNCCGACAGCGTATNCCCCTTCCTCCATTGCGCGATCATCTNCAGCAATCAGCGGATGCCACTTCGGCAGTGGTCTACCCTCTTCGAGTCTTCGGTAGGCGCAACTCTCTGGAAGCCATCGATAATGCTCTGGGTCCAGATCGCGAANNTTTAAACAGTCATCAACAATGTCGACACGTTCATCGTAAATCTCACATTGGCGATTTGTACCGAGATAACGACATTTGACGCACGTAAATTCGACTTGAAGTGTTTCAACATCTTCGAGTTTATGGAGGCAGCATAGCCCGCATCCATCGCACAACGATTCCCACTCTGCGTCTGTCATTTCTGAAAATGTTTTTTGTTCCCAGAAACCCATCCAAAGCNCCTCGCCGTAGTTTCTAACACCAGTTTATGACACACTTCGACTCTAGTTATCGATCTTAGAGAGCCTTCTGCGATGATTCCGCGTCTGGACCACCGTGAACCCGTTACCGAAACCACTCAAAACTACGCGCGAGCCCTGCATGCTCTCGGATTTGAGGGTGAAATCCAGTTTGATGATGCGACACGCGCTGTTCTATCAACCGATAACAGTATTTATCAAGTATTTCCGCAAGTTGTTGTCTATCCGAAGAATCACCANGATCTGATTCGGATCACCCGAGCCGCACATGAATATGATGTCACCCTGTATCCTCGCGGAGGCGGGACAGGAACGAATGCACAAAGCCTAGGTGCAGGCGTGGTCGTCGACACNAGTAAACACATGAATGCNATCCTCGAGGTGAATATTGAAGAGCGTTGGGCACGNNTTCAATGNGGAGCTGTCAAAGATCANTTAAATGCTGAGATTCGACAGCACGGCCTATTTTTTGCGCCAGATTTATCGACGTCAAACCGCGCGACAATCGGTGGCATGATCAACACAGATGCCAGTGGGCAAGGATCGGTGAAATACGGTAAGACGCGAGATCATGTGATTCGGTTGAAGGCTGTTTTGCTCACTGGCGAAGAATTTGAAGCTCAGGTCTTGAGTGATTCAGAGTTGGATGCATTGCCTACGGACTCGGCAGAATCTCGGATTGGNAAAGCGCTGCGNGAGATTCATGATTCGAACAAGGAGCAGATTACAGCCGGCTTCCCTGAACTCAATCGATGCCTNACTGGATACGATCTGAAGCATTTGAGAACCAATGATGGGCACATCGATCTGAATGCTGTGCTGTGTGGTTCTGANGGAACATTNGCCTTCATCAGTGAAGCGGTCATTAATTTAGAACCGCTGCCAACAGAAGTTGCCCTGGTCGCTGTCCAATATGAATCCTTTATGGATGCTCTATTCGATGCGCGAGAACTGATGACTCATGGCGCAACATCGATCGAGACAGTGGACTCGAANGTACTGAATCTCGCGATGAACGACTTCATATGGGATAGCGTTGCCGAATTTTTCCCCGCGTCANATAAAATATTGCAAGGCACCAATCTCGTTGAATTTACTGATTTTGATTCAGCGTCTCTTGCCNATAAGGTCGATCAGTTTAGTCGCTATCTTGAAACAGTTGCCCAGAGTGGTGGTCGGTCATTTGCGCACGCGATTGCTCGAGGACGAAGCCAAGTTTCTCAGATCTGGGTAATGCGAAAGCGTGCTGTTGGACTACTTGGTGGGGTTGAAGGTGTCAAAAAGCCTGTAGCGTTTGTCGAAGATACCTGTGTCCCGCCTGAGAATCTTGCGCCTTACATCGGCGAGTTNCGTGATCTGCTCGACGATCATGAGTTGGATTACGGCATGTTCGGACACGTNGATGCTGGCGTNTTNCATGTCCGTCCATTGCTCGATCTGAAGACTCCTGAAAGCATGGAGATGGTNCGGAAGATTACCGATCAGGTTGTTGATTTAACNAAGAAATATCACGGTCTTCTATGGGGTGAACACGGTAAAGGTGTGCGCTCGGAATATGCGCCCGTGTTCTTTGGAACACTGTACCCTGTGATCTGTCAAGTCAAAGCGCTGTTCGATCCGATGAACCGCTTAAACCCGGGTAAGATCGCTGGCCCCACTGCCGATTCAATGCTTTTAAAAATTGATGAGGTTCCCACGCGCGGGGCAAACGATCGTCGAATCACATCGGGCCTGCAATTATCAGCGAGTACAGCACTCTTCTGTAACGGTAACGGCGCTTGCCATAATTACGATCTTGATGACCGCATGTGTCCTAGCTGGAAAGCTACTCGCGATCGACGTTACACCCCAAAAGGACGCGCAGGATTGATGCGAGAATGGGTTACTCGCATGTCAGATCAAGGTGTTCAATCAATCCCAACACCAACATTGGCTCAGTACATACTGGGGATGCCAACGCGAATTATCAGAACATTNAGTCAATCGAGTTCCAGGTATGATTTTAATCATGAAGTATTTGAGGCGATGTCGACCTGCCTAGCCTGTAAATCATGTACTGGACAATGCCCGATCAAAGTCAGTGTTCCGACATTTAGAAGTCAGTTTTTGAGCGCATATTATACGCGCTACTCGCGACCGTTGAAAGATTGGATCGTCGGTACGCTCGAATACGTGTTACCCGTTGTTGCGCAAATTCCTCGGTTGTATAACGGTGTTGTGGAATCTCGCCTGGGTCAATGGCTATTTGCTCGCTTGGGTCTTGTCGACTCCCCTTCTCTATCGGGAATTGATCCTCACCGTGCGATTGCTGAAGCCGGATTTCAGGTCACTGACCTCAATCGGCTCAGCGAGATGAAGCGTCAAGATGGTGATCGCTTCAATCGTCAGGTTGTTGTCGTTCAGGATGCTTTTACGAGTTATTTCGAAACGCCTGTAATCGTCGATCTTTTCGAGCTTTTAAAAATACTTGGTTTGGAGCCTTCATTGATGCCATTTCATCCGAATGGGAAGCCGCTTCATGTTCACGGATTTTTGGATTGGTTCAAGCGACTTGGTGAGTCGAATGCCAAAAAATTACGGCAGATTGAGGCGCTGGGCGTTCCCATGATTGGGATCGATCCGTCAATGACGATGACCTACCGATCTGAGTATAAAGAGGCAGCGATTGATGTTCCTTCGGTCCAGCTGGTTCAGGAATTTCTTGCCGCACGCCTCGATGAGGGCGTGGTCATAACGAAACTGCCTGTTAAACGTTTTCGTTTGTTTGCCCATTGCACAGAGGCCACAAATGCGAAGGATTCGCTTACGCTATGGCAATCAATTTTTGCGATGGCTGGCCAGTCACTTGAGATTGCAGCTGTTGGGTGTTGTGGAATGGCTGGAACCTACGGTCACGAAAAAGCAAACCTAGCGACTTCGAAGACGATCTATGCCCAGAGTTGGCAAGCTAAAGTGGAGTCCACAGGTGATCATGGTGACGAAATCTTAGCGACAGGATATTCGTGTCGTTCTCAGGTTAAACGCCTGTCAGGTCGCTCGATGCGTCATCCTGTTTCGGTACTACGCGCAATATTGGCTTCCGACGCAATCCCACCGCAGGCTTAAACGTTTTCCCAACAGAAGCCAACCGGCCAAGTGGACTCGGCTTTCCAGGGATGTAGGCGTTTCTTTCTTTCTTTGCGCGCACGCAGTAGATCGCACCTGTCGGCCATTCATTTACCGCCATACGGTGTTCAAACAGTTTAAACAACTGTCTGATCCCCGTCTTAACAAGCGGTAGACTATACACCGCATGCTTCGATATTTCTGGCGCAAGGTCGAGTAGACGACACCAATCTTCAATTTGTGATCGGCGCATGAAGCGGGCTTGCCAAGGTAAGAGGCTTCCGAGTGGCGTGCTCAGCATGCGCCTGAGTCCCCAGCTGGATATCGGATTGAAGCCAAACAGAAGAAGCCGCCCTCCCGGACGGAGAATTCGCTCTGCCTCGCGCAACACCTGGTGCGGATGCGCACTGATATCCAGCGAATGCTGAAGCACAAGAATATCCACTGAATCAGTCGGAAATGGTAATAGATTATCCTCAGCTACAATCACGGGACAATGCGAAANCTTGGGTAGATCGCCACCTAAAACCACATGAAAACGAATAGGCGCCAGCGAGTCTGCAATCAGGGGGAAGCCAGCNGACCCNCCAACTTGAACAACGACTTGACCGAATAACCGGCGCAACTCAGACCGAGCAAGTCTTCGCTCCTCGACCTGAATTCGATGCCCAAGACGCCCACTCATCCAGCGATCCCACGCTCGCTGTTTTTCTTGGGAACTAAGTCGAAACACNCTCTGAACTGNCATNNGTTCATGGTANCATTCTCNNAATAAGCTTCAATACACGAAAAAGGAATTTGTGATGGGAATGCTCTCTGGTAAGCGCGCGTTGATCGTCGGAGTCGCGAGTAAGTTATCAATCGCATACGGCATTGCTGAAGCAATGCNTCGCGAGGGTGCTGACNTGGCATTCACCTATCAGAATGAAAAGTTGAAAAGTCGTGTATTGGGGTTCGCAGAGGGCTGGGGTACGGGCTTAGAGCTCTGTTTTCCATGCGATGTCGGAAGTGACGACGAGATCGACGCTGTCTTTGAGGGTTTAGCCAAACATTGGGACGGGATTGATATTGTGGTTCACGCGGTTGGATTCGCGCCCGGTGATCAACTGAGTGGGAGTTTTGTCGACGTTACAACGCGCGAAGGGTTTCAGATCGCTCATGATATTTCGTCTTATAGTCTGATCGCGCTTTCGAAAGCGGCGCAACCGATGCTTGAAGGGCGTGATGGCAGCATTATTACACTGTCATATTTAGGGGCTGTTCAGACCATGCCAAACTACAATGTCATGGGGCTTGCAAAAGCGTCTTTGGAAGCCGGAGTGCGTTTCCTNGCGACATCGATGGGGCCAAAAGGACATCGTGTGAATGCGATTTCGGCGGGGCCTATTCGGACNCTAGCTGCCAGTGGGATTAAAGACTTCCGTTCGATGCTGAATTACAACGCTTCACGGACACCACTCCGCCGCAATACAAACATTGAAGAAGTTGGGAATACAGCTGCGTTTTTAGCGTCTGATCTGGCTGCTGGGATCACAGGGCAAACAATTTATGTGGATAATGGATTTAACATCACAGCAATGGCAGATTCGGATAACGCCTGATGCTAAGAATCCATCGAATCCACGCATTCAGCGATAATTACATCTGGGTCATCGCAGATGATAAGCATGCATGGGTAGTTGATCCCGGTGATGCATCACCCGTTATTGAATTCCTCGAAGCGCATCAGCTGTTCCTCATTGGAATATTGCTAACGCACTGGCACGGTGATCATCAAGGCGGTGTCGAAGATCTATGTACCCGTTATCCTGAACTGCAAATCATCGGTTCGAAGAAAACGCTCAAAGGACCCTCTCGTCCGGTGGTTGAAGGGGATATGGTCGAAGTGCTCGGTGCGTTATTTCGAGCAATCGAAGTCCCAGGGCATACACTTGATCACATCGCATTTTTCTCGGATTCAGATCTATTTGAGACGCCAGTTGCGTTTACTGGGGATACATTGTTTGTCGCAGGATGTGGTCGATTATTCGAAGGGACTGCGGAGAATATGTTCGAAAGTCTCCAGAAGCTCGATCAGCTACCCGGCAATACCGCGATCTACTGTGCTCATGAGTACACACTAGCCAACNTAAAATATGCGACGATTGCCGAACCTGAGAATCTGGAGATTCAAAAGCGTTTAGCCAAAGTTGAAGAGCTTCGCTCACAACAGCGCGCAACAGTGCCGACCACATTGGTCATGGAGCGGCTCACTAATCCATTTCTCCGTGCGAAAGATGCTTTAGAACTTGCTGCTCGCCGTTTGCAAAAAGACAATTTTTAATGCAATTGAATGATGTCTTAAAAGTAGCACTGATCTCATCCTTCGCTGTATTGGTTGGCTGTCAGACTGTACNAACCACAAATGGAACCNTGAGTGAAACACGCATCACCGAAGATCGCGTAGAAAGCACGGAACCATCAGCTGAATCCGCTTCAGTNGNTAACGCGTTGAGNGAAGGTGAGCCCGATGCAGTCGAGGACACGCCCACTGACNCTGAGCCGNTTTTGACCGACGAGTCCATGTACGATCCGTTAGCGATCGTTCGTGAACTTGGAGAAGCTGTTGATAGTCCAAACGTGGTTGAAACGTCTAAAGACGAAGAACCTACAATTGAACCGTCCCCCGATCTTGCCGCAATTGAAGGAACTATCTGGGCTGAAATTATCGGTCGATTTGATCTTGGGAATCTAAAAAATACGAGATATGCAAATTTACATCGTCGTCGTCTNACGCACAGCCCCGGTTTTTTTGCAGAATTCCTAGTCAAAGCTGATCTTTATCTTCCCTATGTCTGGGGGGAAGTTAAACGCCGTAATCTCCCATCGGAAATCGCCCTATTGCCCTATGTNGAATCTGCATATAGNCCGTGGGCTGTCTCGCGGATGGGCGCAGTTGGTATGTGGCAAATCATGCCGNGAACTGCAAGAGTCCTTAAACTGAAACTCGGTCAAACCTGTGATCAGCGAAGAGACGTGATCCATTCGACACGCGCGGCGCTCGATTACTTAGAACAAATGCACGCCAAATTTGGAGATTGGTTGCTGGCGATTGCGGCCTACAACGCTGGTCCTGGTCGTATTGAGCGTGCAATCAGGCATAATCGGCGTGCGGGTAAGCCAACAGACTTTTGGTCTCTCAAGCTGCCTCGAGAGACTCGCCGCTATGTACCGCGTCTGCTTGTCACTCGGGATTTGATTCTCGACGCGAAGGCACGGGNTATTGAGCTTCCAAACATCGAGCCTGAGATTGGATTTAAAACATTGGCGCTTGAAGCTCCAATGGAAGTGTCATTGGTGCAAGAATTAAGTGGCCTGTCGTTAGAAGAGATCCGTCGTTACAACCCATGTATTCGTTCCTGGATTACGCCTGCTCAGGAGCCTTATCAATTGGTGCTCCCNAAGTCAGCAGTCCAGGGATTCTCGANCCGACTTGTCAGCGTCTCGGTCCGCGATTACGTGAGAACACGACCCTACAAAGTTCGATCTGGCGATACCTTAAGTGAAATCGCTGCGAGAATTGGGGCAACTGTTCCTGAGTTGATGATGCTTAATGGAATGTCAAATTCGCGTATCGTCGCTGGACGAACGATTCGTGTGCCCAGCACGAGTGAAAACATATCCAAGCAATTGATCAACTTGGAGCTCGGTAATGCGTATGGCGAAACGATTCGATACAAGGTCAGAAGTGGCGATTCGTTGTGGAAAATCGCCCGACGTTTCCGCACCACTGTGAAAGATCTTAGAAAACTCAACGCAACGTCGAACCTCATTCGACCCGGTCAATGGCTCGTTGTTCCTGTTAACTGAGACGCTCTGTGATATAGGCGTCGATCATTCCCCGCGAAATTGACGCATGCGGTGGAAGTTTGGGTAAGTGCTTGATGTTGAACCACCGCGCATCAACAATTTCAATCCCGTCAATCACAATATCCCCCGAAAGCCACTCAGCTCGATAGCCGAGCATCAACGAATGCTTAAATGGCCAACTCTGGCTACCCTGATAAATCGGAGATTTGATACGCACCCCAACCTCCTCTCCGATCTCCCGATGACAGGCATGTTCGGCAGACTCTCCAGCCTCGACAAAACCTGCGAGCGTAGAANACATNCCATCAACAAATCGTGGCGCCCGCGCTANTAGAATCTCATCTCCTCGTGTNATTAAAACAATGACACANGGGGAAATGCGGGGATACTGTGTCAGTCCGCAAGGCTCACAATATCGGCCTCGATCAGATTTTGAAGCGCTCATTTGGTTGCCACAACGGCCACAAAATCGATGTTCTTCAAAAAAATCGAGCACCTGCATGACTGCGTTGACTGGTATGAAGTCTTCGCTATTGAGTTGGANTAACACAGGTCTNAACGGCTCGTAACTTAATTNAGCCATCTNAGGGGCGCGGACGCCATAGTAGGTCAACCCGTTTAATGTGCCAGCAAGACAAGGTTCTTGATCCGATATCAGTGGACTATTCAGAGACACAAATAGAGGAGCGCCGTCCTCATCAACCGCTACACGTCGATCGGCAGTCGTTATTAGAACTCGGTGACTCGCCCCTTCGTCGAGTCCAGGTAACCACTCTTGATCATGATCACCAAGCCAATTCATGTGTCACTCGAGTCCCAAAGTAATTGCGTTTTTGTCTCTCTCAAGGTGTTGAGAAATGATTGGTGATTGGCTAATTCAGCATCTGTGGGTTGTGAAACACGTGGCACCCGATCAACACCTGTTAACCGTTGAATTGGTTCAAACCGAGAACCTTGTGATTGATTATGGGTCCCTCCAAACATTCTGCTTTGCTCGCGTGTCATTGCAAGATAGACGCGAGTCAGTAATTCAGCGTCAAGCAATGCGCCATGNAGCGTTCGCTCAGAGGCATCGATTTTATAATCGCGACATAACGCATCCAGTGAATTACGTTTACCCGGCCTTTTCTCTTTTGCCATAGCCAACGTATCAATGGCTGCTCCGCCATGCATTAACGAAAAAATATTTGGCGCTTCCGGGATCCGCGATAATTCTGAATCAAGGAAATTGATATCGAAGGATGCATTNTGCGCNATCAGTTCTGCACCGCGAATGAACTCCACAAATTCATCAGCAATCCCTNCGAAATTTGGTTTATCAGCAAGAAACTCGTTTGTGATCCCGTGCACGTCGATGGCTTCTTGATCAATCTCACGCTCAGGATTGATATATACATGAAATGTCTGGTCGGTCAGTCGACGATTGACCAATTCGATGCAACCGATTTCGATTACGCGGTGTCCATCTTTTGGATCGAGGCCAGTGGTTTCGGTATCAAGAATTATTTGTCGCATGGTGCGTCTACCCCTAGATTGGCCAATTCGTCAGCTCGTTCGTTGCCTGGATGTCCNGCATGGCCCTTGACCCAATGCCAATGCACTTGGTGTTGACCACTCACTTCATCCAGTTGTTGCCAGAGGTCCTGATTTGAAACTGGTTTTTTCGAGGCTGTTTTCCAACCATTAGCCTTCCAGTTGGCGAGCCATTTCGTGATTCCATCTCTCACATACACCGAGTCAGTGTACAAATTCACCGTGCATTGACTCTTTAAGGCAGCTAGGCCCTCAATGGCAGCCGTCAACTCCATCCGATTATTTGTGGTATCCGCTTCACCACCAAACAATTCTTTCCGATGTTCCCCATATTCTAAAACCACCCCCCATCCACCTGGGCCTGGGTTTCNTTTGCAGGCGCCATCGGTATAGAGCGTGACGATTTTATGGGTCACAGGCGCGTGTAGTCCTGATTTGATCGATTGATGTATTGATCCACTTGATCAACGATTGCGCCAGATGCATCTCGACTGAGTCTTGCAGCCAGTGATTTCTTTTCAACCCACTTCAACGCAAACATATGATGATCGGCACTCAATCCCAATAAAACATCATCAGAAGTCGCGATCTCGTCGCATAAACCTTTGGTGAGTGCATCTGTACCATAAAAAATCGATCCGTCAGCCACCGCATCAAGATCGAGATTTGGTCTCCGTTCCGCGATCCATGCCTTAAAAAGGAGATGCGTTTGTTCCAGATCTTCTTTAAATTTACGTCTGCCCTCTGGCGTATTTTCGCCGAGCATTGTCAATGTTCTTTTATTTGCCCCTGCGGTGTGTAATTCAACATCGACATCACGATTCTTCAAGAACCGATGAATATTTGGGATTTGCGCGACCACACCGATTGAGCCTAAAACGGCAAAGGGCGCTGCGATAATTCGCTCAGCGCATACCGCCATCATATATCCCCCGCTCGCTGCGACGGTATCGACACACGCGCTGACGGGGATCTGTGCTTCACGTAAGCGCGATAACTGAGAGCTCGCCAATCCATAGGTGTGTACGAGACCTCCAGGGGATGTCAGCTTAATCACAACCTGATCTGGCTTGTGTTCCATCGCGAGGATTGCTGACACTTCTTGGCGTAAGTTTGCAACTTGTGACGCTTTCATGTCGCCCTTGAATTCAATCACNATAGCTATTTTTTCTTTTTTCGATGGCGTTTCTGATGTTGTCTGCGAAGGTTTATTGAGGCGCTTCTTGATCCGANCGATTAACGACAGTTTTTCCTGTGCTAACGCGTCATCAAGCCTTGTTTTGACATATCTTGACTGATCAGCAAATTTCTTCGATAAGTCGGTAATNTTTATCGNCCCTTTTGANTCATCGCCTCCTCCTGAAATTTTAGAACTGACGGCAATGACGNCGATCACAGCNANAACGATCGTGACCGTTTGTAATAAGAACAGACCATAGTCGGCTAATAATTCCATTACCGCTTTTCANCCTCTGCGGCGGTTGTAACGACAGACCAAAATTCACTTNCCTCCTGACTCNTTCGGAGTTGGCTTAAGGCAGAANAAAGATCGGCTCCGTTTTCGATTGTTGCATCNAGGTCAATTTGATCAACTCGTGCAACGACAAATGCGTTAGTTGTCGGTGCGATGAACGTTGATGGACGCCCTTCATTCGGAGCAGATGCTGC
This sequence comes from Gammaproteobacteria bacterium, assembly GCA_002705325.1. Next base: position 26,334 of record PAFS01000050.1, read on the forward strand.
AAATGCAACCGAGAGAACCTGACGATCAATTGAATCATCTCCGTCACGACCAATATTCATAAACGCCTGCGGATTGAGATCAATTGCTTTCGTTGGTAGTCCCGCAAGTCCATCCTGCCAGTGACTTTGAATCTCTTCGGCAAGGCTTCGGGCTGTTTGAGATGCTTTTTGTTGTTTTAGGATAGCGACGACGTCTTCCCTAACGTCATCAATCGGCCTGACCGTTTTTGGATCGAACGACTTCACGCGGAAAGTCATCCAGACCCCGGGCTCGACCTCAAACACCTCAGCGTTCAGCTCACCACTGTAAAGCGTGTCATTAAACGCCCGACGTTGAACGGTTTCTTTCGCCATCAAGCCTTGAGCCGTCGAACGACTGATTGGCTCGGTCGATTCAATCTGNACATNATAAATACTGTTGAGNTCCTCCAATGTCCCACTGAAAGCAATATTGGAGAATTCCTCAAGCGATGTTGCAAGAAGGCGCTCAGCTTCCCGTTCCTCCAACTCAACGCGCAAACGCATCGACCGTTGTTCAAATGAGTCAATCGGCCGGGACCTCGTCTCCAACAGTTCAATCAGATGATAGCCGTATTGTGTTTCAATCGGCTGAGAGACGGTATTAACAGACAGCTCGTCGAGCGCCTTCTCGAATGCAGGATCAAAGGTGCCCTTGGGAGCAAACCCGAGATCACCGCCTGTATCGCGACTCGCGATATCATCTGAGTGTTGTTTTGCGAGATCAGCAAATGCAGCCCCACCATCGAGCTGCTGTTTCAATTCATTGGCCTTGGCGAGTGCGTCATCAGCGCTTGAAATGAGGATATGCCGAACACGACGTTCCTGATCACTTGTTGCTGAAGCAACCTCGGCGTCGTAGGCCGCCCGAATGTCTTCATCAGTGATGACAACTTGCTCTTGAAAATTGTCTGCACTCAACAATACGTACTCGAGAGCAACAGAGTCTTCTGTCACAAATGAATTCTTATTTGTTTCATAGTGCGAGGTCACTTCATCATTACTGACGGAAATTTGAGAGACAAACGGATCGATGTCGATGACAACCAACTCGCCCGAACGTGTGTGATTTTGTAGTCGATTCAGTCGATCGAGCTCTGATGGAGTGACGATCATCGAAGTTTCAATCGCCCCCTTCACCTGATACTCGATGAGATTACGCTTTAACTCTTCGCGGAACCCGAGTCGTGACATTCCCATGCGTCCTACGGCTTGATCGAACAAGCGTGCGTCAAAACGTCCATCCGTCTGGAATTGAGGAATCTCCACGAGCACTTGATCCACCAACTGGTCGGTCACACCGAAAGACAGTTTTTGCGAATAGCGTGTTGCAGAAGCTTCTTCGATTAATGCGTTGAGAACGCTCTGCCTTAATAGATCCTCGTTGACCGCACTTGGGTCCCCTAGGATGCTGAGAAGTTGTCTACGTTCCTGTTCGAGCTTTTCCACAAATCGACGTTCAGTGATTTCAACTCCGTCGACTTCCGCAATCACGTTATCCCCATCACCTCCGTTGAAAAAATTGACCCCGGTGACGACAAAAGTCACTGCGATCAAGCCGACGATGATTTTCGCAATGATACCGCTAGAGTTATCTCGAATATTTTGAAGCATGTTGTTCTGTGACCTTTAGATTCAAAAAAGGGGCCAGAGGCCCCTTGATTGTAGTAACGCCCGTTAATTAGTTAACAGCGTCTTTCAGAGCCTTTCCTGCCTTAAAGCCTGGAACTTTGGCTGCTGCGATTTGAATTGTCGCACCTGTCTGNGGGTTACGGCCCGAACGTGCTGCGCGGTCTTTCACCTGAAATGTACCAAACCCTACCAAAGATACGCTGTCGCCCCCTTTTAAAGCGCCAGTGACCGCCGACAACATCGCATCCAGCGCCTTGCCCGCATCCGCCTTAGATAAACCTGCGTCTGCAGCAATAGCATCAATTAATTCTGACTTATTCACTCATCGTACCCCTATTGGTTTTTTTAATACAGCAACCCTTTCGACATTCTTGTTTTGAGGCTACCCCTTGTTCTCGAGGCTCTTTTATACCAAGCGATACCGGTCGAAACAACCTGTTAATGCGCTCTTTGCGTATTTTTTTCTGTNNTATGTTCTCCGTCTGAACCANTCGCCCCATCCTGCGCGACAAAGGGTTCGGGAAGATAAGTCAGTGCGACATCAAAGACTTGATCAATCCANGCGACCGGTTTGATATCTAAATCNGCTTTGACGTTATCTGGGATTTCCTTNAGGTCAGGCACNTTTTCTTCCGGGATAATGACTGTTTTNATGCCGCCGCGATGTGCTGCAAGCAATTTTTCCTTCAACCCACCAATCTGCAACACCTGCCCGCGAAGGGTTATTTCTCCAGTCATCGCAACGTCTGCCTTCACAGGCACATTGGCCAANACNGACACTAGCGCCGTACACATTCCTATTCCGGCACTCGGACCATCTTTAGGAGTCGCTCCCTCCGGTACATGAATATGTAAATCTGTTTTTTCATGNAAATTAGGNTCAATGCCCAGCGCGATGGCACGGCTTCGAGCAACAGTCATCGCTGCTTGGATCGATTCCTGCATCACATCACCAAGGGAGCCGGTGCGGATCTGTTTGCCTTTACCGGGCATCGACACAGCTTCGATGGTTAACAATTCGCCACCAACACTCGTCCACGCAAGTCCGGTAACTTGACCAATCCGATCTTCGGTTTCCTTTAGACCATATGTGAACTTCCGTACACCCGAATAATTTTCGAGCACATCTGNCGTGACTACGACCGTTTNCTCNTCATTGCCACCNATCTTTNTATGGCCATCCTCGATCCGTTTCCGTACCACTTTACGAGCGAGTTTAGAAACTTCTCGATCGAGACCGCGAACACCAGCTTCTTTGGTGTAATACCGAATCAAATCGGTCAGAGTTGCGTCTGGTACTTCAATCTCGCTCGCGCCAAGGCCATTGTTTTTAATCTGTTTTGGNACGAGGTACTTCCTCGCAATGTTCAGCTTCTCGTCTTCCGTATAGCCGGGGATCCGGATGATTTCCATTCGGTCNANCAANGGAGNGGGCATATTCATTGAGTTTGAGGTGCATACAAACATCACCTCTGAGAGATCGAAATCAACTTCGAGATAATGATCATTAAATGTATGATTTTGCTCAGGATCAAGCACTTCCAGCAGTGCCGAAGCCGGATCGCCACGATGGTCCATGCCCATTTTGTCGATCTCATCTAACAGGAATAAAGGGTTCTTAACCCCGGCCTTTGATAGCTTTTGAATAATCTTGCCAGGCATTGATCCAATGTATGTTCTCCGATGACCTCGGATCTCCGACTCATCGCGAACGCCACCCAATGCCATGCGAACGAACTCTCGGTTAGTGGCGCGGGCAATTGATTCCCCGAGGGATGTTTTACCAACACCTGGTGGTCCAACCAGGCAGAGAACTGGACTTTTTGACTTCTTCATGCGCATCTGAACTGCCAGATACTCGAGAATCCGTTCTTTGACCTCTTCGAGACCATAATGGTCGGCTTCGAGAATATCCCGTGCTTTCAGAAGATCGTGACGAACTCGTGAACGCTTTTTCCACGGACAACCCAATAACCAGTCTAAGTAGGCTCTTACAACTGTTGCTTCAGCTGACATTGGTGACATCATCTTCAGCTTTTGAAGCTCGCCTTCCGCTTTCTCTTTACCTTCCTTGGATAGACCAGATTCTTCAATTCGCGCCTGTATGGCGTCGACTTCGTTCGGTGCCTCGTCTAAGTCATTCATTTCTTTCTGAATGGCTTTCATTTGCTCGTTCAAGTAATACTCGCGCTGGCTTTTCTCCATCTGCTCTTTCACGCGACCACGAATGCGTTTTTCGACCTGCAGAAGATCTAGCTCAGATTCCATTAAGGCGACTAGATACTCGAGTCGTTCCTTGACCTCTGAATGCGCAAGTAGAGCCTGCTTTTCCTTCAGTGGCAGCGTAAGGTGAGCCGCCATCGTGTCGCAAAGCCGTCCAGGCTCTTCAATGCTCTGTAACGATGCTAAAACTTCCGCTGGAATCTTTTTTGATGCCTTAACGTACTTATCAAACTGGTCCATCAGAACCCGTAGAAGTGCTTCTTGATGATGTTCTTTGAGAGGAACTGACTCGACAATCTCAGCGTTGGCTCGATAATGATCATCGTCGAGATCAAAGCTTGACACCTGAGCGCGCTGACCACCTTCGATCAGAACCTTGACTGTCCCGTCAGGTAATTTCAGGAGCTGTAAAATCGAAGCCACTGTGCCGACTTCGTA
>PAFS01000051.1 GCA_002705325.1 Gammaproteobacteria bacterium
TGGCTTGAAGCGAAAGAAAAGCGCCTCGAGCAAGAACAGAAGTCAGAAGAAGCACGTCAGAATACGATCAAAAGTGAGCTTGAGTGGGTACGCCAAAATGCCAAAGGTCGCCAAGCCAAATCAAAGGCGCGTCTCAAGGCATTTGAGGAATTGCAGAGCCAAGACACACAAAAACGCAACGAAACTCAAGAAATCTACATCCCACCAGGACCCCGACTCGGCGACAAAGTGATCGAATTCAGTCAAGTCAACAAGGCATTCGATGACAAAATGTTGATCGACGATTTGAGTTTCTCAGTTCCGGCAGGCGCCATTGTTGGAGTCATCGGTGGTAACGGTGCGGGTAAGTCAACGCTCTTTAAAATGATCACTGGCCAAGAATCGCCCGACTCGGGAACTGTTGAATTAGGTGACACAGTCAAACTTGCCTACGTCGATCAATCGCGTGATGCCTTGGATGGATCAAAAACCGTTTGGGCGGAAGTGTCCGATGAGCAAGACATGATTACTGTCGGCAACTACTCAATCCCCAGCCGTGCCTATTTAGGCCGGTTTAACTTCAAAGGCGGTGACCAGCAGAAATTTGTTAAAGATCTGTCAGGGGGTGAGCGAAACCGACTCCACCTTGCAAAAACNTTNAAGCAAGGCGGTAATGTATTACTCCTTGACGAACCGACCAACGATCTTGATGTGGAAACACTGCGCGCGCTCGAAGAAGCGCTGCTCGCCTTCCCTGGTACAGTGCTTGTGATCTCTCACGATCGTTGGTTCTTAGATCGGATCGCAACACATATTTTGGCCTACGAAGGTGATTCACAAGCGANCTTCTTCGAAGGTAACTACACAGAATATGAAGAGGATCGCAAGAAACGTTTGGGTGGAGAAATCATCCCNACACGCGTGAAATATCGCCGACTTGCTGNTTAATGGGTCGCNCCTGGCCNTATGTCGTGCTGCTACTCCCGCCTCTGTTTTGGGCGGGCAACTTTATTGTTGGCCGGGCNTTCGCATCAGACATCGGCGCGATCACCATGTCGTTTTACCGCTGGCTGTTCGCACTGTGTTTGCTCCTACCNTTTGCCTTTCGACGAGTTCAATCAGAACTCCCACTGATCATCAANAATCTACCCATCNTGACGATTCTCGCACTGNTATCGGTGGCGAGCTTCAATGTGCTTCTCTATCTCGGCCTACGAGACACAGAAGCCACTAATGCCCTNTTAATTAATTCATCCATCCCGGTATGGATTGTGCTCTTTGGGGTTATTTTCTTTGGGGACACACTNAGTACGCGACGTGGNGCTGGTATTCTCGTCTCATTGATTGGTGTCGCCTACCTGATTTTGAGTGNCCANACCGCTCAGCTCACCGTCAACCCTGGTGACCTGTGGGTGATTTCATCATCAATCGGCTGGGCATTTTACTCACTCANCCTTCGCAAAAAACCAAGCGAGCTTTCAGGTCTCGGCTTTCTCGCATACATCGTCTTTTTTGGAGTCTGCTTTAATGGGTTGTTACTAACTATCAACCCATTCAATGAGCCGCCAATTGCTATAACNATCGAGACTTTTTACGCGGTCGGCTATGTTGCAATATTTGCCTCACTCGGAGCCTATATCTGCTGGAACTACGGAGTCGGACAACTTGGGGCACAATTGGCAGGCCAGTACATTCACTTGATGCCTTTTTATGGAGTCATCCTGGCNTACATCTTTTTAAACGAATCCCTCACATCAAATCATTGGATTGCTGGCACACTCATCGCTGCCGGTCTTTTCCTTGCACTCAGGGAACCCAAATATGCAATGGCATCCAAATCCGATTGAACGTCGCGCNTACGCGAGCCTCAAATGGTCCACATTTCCTGACGCTGAATTACCNCTGTGGGTCGCCGATATGGATTGTGCNCCGCCGCCTTGTGTCAGCGATACNGTCAATCGTTCNNTNGAACACGGAATCTTTGGTTATGGTACNGAGCCCAAAGGCTTCAGGGAGGCCTGGGTCGATCACCTACAAAAGACACATCAATGGACCATTGATCCTGACTGGATTGTGCCTGTTGCTGGCGTCGTTCCNGGGNTGCGGTTCGCGCTCATGGCACACCCACATATTCAACAAATTCTGACTCCAACACCCGCGTATCCATATTTTAAGACTGTTCCTTCGATTGAAAAACGGATCGAACATCCGATGGCACTGACCCGCGTGGGTGAAACACTCCAACCNTCACTGACTCAGATAGCNGAAACGCTGGAGACACTGACTGAACCCTCGGCCATTCTCTGGTGCAATCCGCACAATCCCGGTGGNACGGTCTATTCGAAACAATTCCTCGAAGCACTCATCGCAACAGCATCCAAACATGACACGCTCATTGTCGGTGACGAAATTTGGGCTGATATGATCCTCAACGACAAGCCACACATCCCANTGGGTCTCGTTGCATCGAATGACCAGCCAACAATCACATTGATGGCTGCCACCAAAACATTCAATGTAGCGGGCTTTGGTTGCGCTGTTGCAATTATTCCGGAGCNAAATACACGCGCTCGGTATCTCGAAACACAGATCGCGATGCCACACGTCGCTCCGCTGGCATACGCAGTCACGGAATCCTGCCTTCGAGATGGTTGGCAATGGCACCGTGAATTACTCACCGCGTTACAGCACAGCCGAAACACAGTGATCGATTGGGCCAAGAGTNACCCAGAACTTGAAGTGACCACAGGTGATGCAACCTTCCTCGCCTGGATCGAATCACACAATCAAATGGACTTACCAGAGCGCTTCGCTGCGCAAGGTGTCAGACTGTCNCCGGGACNCCCTTTCGGCTCAGACACCGCCGTTCGCTTGAATTTTGGTACCAATCCCGCCACCTTAAACGAAGCGCTTNGNCGAATGGACGCGGCACTGCTGTCATACCGNGAGGAACACNCATGATCGAAAAACGCCCGTTGGGGAAAACTGGAATCGACGTCACATCCATTTGTCTTGGCACCATGACCTGGGGCGAACAAAATACCGAAGCCGAAGCACATGAACAGTTGAGTTATGCCTGTGATGAACGTGGAATTAACTTCATCGATACCGCAGAACTCTATCCCGTGCCACCGAAGGCAGACACCCAAGGGCGGACGGAACAATACATCGGAACCTGGTTGAATCAGCGCGGTCATCGTGATGACCTTGTGATTGCCACTAAAGCCTGTGGTCCAGGTGAATGGGTCAACTATTTCAGAGGCGGACCACGCCACACCAAAGCCCATCTCGATGCAGCAATCGAAGCGTCACTGGCTCGGCTTCAAACGGACTATGTCGATTTATATCAACTCCACTGGCCCGATCGTCCAACCAATTTCTTCGGTCAACTTGGCTACACCCACGTGGACGGAGCCGATGAGACGCCAATTGATGAGATTCTGACCGCACTTGAAGGCCTTGTCGTCAGTGGAAAAATTCGTGCGATTGGGCTCTCTAATGAAACACCTTGGGGTGTCATGAAATTTCTTGAAATCGCGCGCCGCGAGCGCCTTCCTGTGGTCGCATCGATTCAAAATCCTTATTCACTCTTGAATCGAACGTTCGAGATTGGCTTATCCGAAATCGCGCACAGAGAGTCTGTTGGCTTATTGCCCTACTCCCCACTCGCCTTTGGGGTGCTGTCTGGAAAATATCTCGNTGGCAAGCGTCCTGAAGGTGCCCGCTTAACACTGTTTGATCGCTTTAGCCGCTACTCGAATCNAGAAGCAACGCGGGCAACCGAAGCCTATGCGGCGCTCGCATCTGAGCACGGTCTATCGCNCACCGAAATGGCGCTCGCGTTTGTAACCTCGCGACCATTTGTGACCTCCAATATCATCGGTGCAACGACAATCGCGCAATTGAAAGAAAACATTGATACACACGACCTGACACTTTCAGACGCGGTACTCGATGGCATCGAGGCAATCCACACNAGCCAACCGAATCCATCACCTTAAGGAATGACCATGACACCACGCCGCAGCGCACTCTTCATGCCAGCCCANAATGAACGTGCCATTACCAAGGCACGAACNCTCGACTGTGACGTAGTGATTCTGGATCTCGAGGATGCAGTGGCTCCCGATACCAAACAGCGTGCTCGGAACACCGCCAAAGCNGCTGTTCTCGATGGTGGCTTCGACCCGCGCGAGATCGCTGTTCGCGTGAATGGTATTGGAACTGAATGGCACACCGATGACATGGCTACGTTCGCTGATGCCCCCTTGGATGCCCTTGTGGTTCCAAAAGCAGAATTACCGGCCGATATCACGCGACTCGGTGAACGCATGGATGCCTTAGGTTACAGCCCTGATGTCGAGCTCTGGCTCATGGCCGAGACGCCAACAAGCGTCTTCAATGCGCGTGAACTCTGNCAAGCACACGTACGTGTCGGTGCACTGCTCATGGGAACATCNGATCTAGCNANATGTTTACGGGTCCCTGCGACGATTGAACGCGAGGGATTAGTGTATGCGCTCTCACACTGTGTTCTTGCCGCACGCGAAGCCAACATCGATGTCTTGGACGGTGTCTGTTTGGATCTCGCCAATCCAGAGATTTATCAGGTGCAGTGTGAGCAAGGACGTGAACTCGGCTTTGATGGAAAAACCTTGATTCATCCGTCACAAATTANCACAGCAAACGTAGCCTTCGNGCCATCTGATCATGACATCAAGCGAGCTTACGACATCATGACCGCATGGAATGAAGCACTCGCTCGGGGCGACGGGCTCTGTGTGCTCGACGGAACACTGGTTGAGAATCTGCATGCAGACGAGGCCTCAAGAACAATCGCTCTTCACGAGGCGATCCAGGCACGCTTACTCTAAAGGGGTGACATCCACAGACACTTCAAGGGCATGTTGACTACCACCAGTCATCAACCCCTTCAGCGGCACAACATCATCATAATCCCGCCCCCAAGCAAGTGTCACGTGACGCTCAGACGGCAACAGCCCATTGGTTGGATCAAAGTCAATCCAACCAGTTCCTGAGACAAAGACACTGACCCATGCATGAGAGGCATCAGCACCCATGAGTTTTGGTTGACCTGGCGGCGGGTCAGTTTCTAAATAGCCTGACACGTAACGGCAAGCCACTCCCTTCGATCGCAAGGTGGCAAGCATCAAATGTGCAAAGTCCTGACACACGCCCCGCTTCTCGGATAAAACAAGACCAACAGGTGTCTCAAGGTCACTGAAATTCTGATCGTAAACAAACTCATGAAAGATCANTTCATTGAGCGTGTTGGTGGATTCCAGAAGGCCGCGACCGGCTGTAAAAAATCCAGATGCAAATTGCTGAATCTCTGCGTTCGCTGTTGGCACATAAACACTTGGCCGGCAATAGAGCCGCGTTTTAGCTGGAATTGCCGACTGATCGTCCCACGCGATATCCCGATCCAAATCAACCCGTGTTGGTCGCACTTCAACCTCAGACTCAGCCAAAACGTTGAGCTCTGTATGGACTTCATCAATCGAAAATTGAGACACCCGGTTACCAAATAAATCTTGACGCTCGTGTACATCNTCAATGAGCGGCAAAATNGTTAACCGTGCACTCAATACTTGCTGATTTAAAGTATCCCGAGGGAGCAATGTTGCATGACTGTGACACAGGCTCACGGGCTGACCGTATTGGTAACGATTTCGNTGTCGCACACGATATCGCATCAACTCACCTTGACCAGTTGTTGCGGTACATCCGCGTGACTGAAGTACGCAAGCGTAATCGCTTCGCTCAAACTCGAGAGCGTCTCGATTTGTTGATCCAAAAGGTCAAATAACGGCTTTTTCGGTGACCCTTGAATCGTCATCAGATCGTCTGTCTGTGCCATCTGGAGACCCGCATGAATCCGGAAAGCAAGCTGTTGNAGCTGCGTCTTACGACCCACCAACTGCTGCACAGGCAGTCCCTGAACAAGACTCTCGAGATGTGCGGCTAAGTAACCAATTGCCCGAGGCGTCTCAACATCAAGCAACAACAGATCCAGNATCGCCGTCGGATGCAATCGAGTACGATATCGACGTCTGTAGGTCATCACGGTATCTGTCACCTCTAGAACAAATTCCCAGTGATTGATATCTTGGGGTTTCAGCGTCTGGAAGGCNTAGNTCAACAGCGTNAATGTCTTACTTGTCCGCTCCANATGCCGGCCAATATCCATAAACCGNTGNGCGAANGTNCGACTCATGGTGTCATTATTCAGACCGGAGAAGGTAGCCAACTGCATNAGGATTGAGTCCACTTGATCAAGCAAACGACCAGCATCGGCATGCTTCATCCAACCAATTCGCTCAATCATCTGCTCTAAATTGACCAGCGCACGCCACGCATCATCNCTCAAATAGTCGGGTGTCGCCCGCGCATTTCGCATGATGGCCGTAATCAACTCACCCAAACCACCCGGTGCTGTCAGCGTAAACATCAGTTGATGGATTTCCGATGCAGCGTCGTCGAAATTAATGTGATCAGTCTTCAACTGCGCTCCCAAAAGCCAGAGTGCTGCTTGTTGCCGTTCGATCCGAACATCAATCGCGCCGGCCAACACTTCTCTCACCAAACGTGTCAGCCCATCGGCACGCTCCACATAACGACCGAGCCAAAACATGGCATCGGCAACCCGGCTGGGCGTCATCGACTGGTCGACTGGGCCCAGTGTCGGCGCGTCCATTTCAGCGAATATGGAGAGTTGATTGTCAGGCTCTGTCCCCATAATCCAGAGATCTTTATAGCGCTCGGGTGTATTCGGGCGCAGTTGTGCCCAGGACACATCATGGTTGCATGATGCGAGACCACCAGGCATGACATCGACTTTCTGATCCTGGGATTGCGCGGTGTACATGCGCAGTACTGCAAAGGATGCGGCTCGTGCAGTCCCCTCAGCAACCGGAACTTGTTCCAAGTCGATCGCCTGCCATGCAACCCAACTCGATGGATCGGCAGCAATTCGGGCTTCGAGAGTGTTTCGCTCGGCATCCGGAAGATCTCGGACAACGAAGGATTCGCCTGCGGGAAATGCGGAAGCATGGCGAACCAAGACATTGGGCCAGAGTGATTCGAACTCCTCTCGCTCATCGGCATCGCCAAGCCAGAGCGCTGGAAGCGTTTTCAGTATCAAATCCTCACCAAGTAGCTTCTGACAAAGCCCTTCCAATCGGCCCATCCACAGTGGCGAATCGATCACACCGGAACCGGGGATATTACCCATGCGAACGCCACCTCGACGNACAGCATCCATTAATCCGGGCGTACCCTGACGACTCGAACCATTGAGCTCTAAAGGATCAATGTCATCGTCAACGACCCGGCGCAACACACCAGAAACTGGACGAAGGCCACTCAAGGTTTTCAACATCAGACGGTTACCACGGACCGTTAGATCGTCTCCTTCAGCAAGTGTGAAACCCAAGTGGTTCGCTAAAAAAGCATGCTCGAAATAACTTTCAACGGACTGCCCTGGAGTCATCAAGATCGATAAATCCTGATCACGGCTATCCGAGCGTAAAAACTGTCGCAACATCCGAAAGAAGCCAGATAACCGCTTCACTGACATCTGACGCAATAAATAACCCATCACACGCGATATAATCAGTCGCCGTTCCAGTACGTAACCAAGACCCGCTGGTGCCCGTGTGCTCTGCCCCAGGACAAACCATTGGCCACGGCTATCACGACCTAAATCGTGCGCCAAGAAGCTGACCCATGGCGTTTGAGGATTCAAGCCATGTGCTTCGATGAGATATTCGGGATTAGAGAACAATAAATCTGCCGGTACTGAGCCATCGGCCAGTAAATGGCGCTCACCGTANATATCATTCAATAATGCTTCGAAAAAACGCATCCGTTGCGAGAGACCACGAGCCAAATGTTCAAAGGTGGACTCATTCATCAAATACGGCACCACATCGAGCTGCCCTTGACGATCTTGATGATGCTTCGACGTGTGCGCCTGATAGGTCAATCCATTTTCTTTTAAACGGCGCTCAACCTCTTCGGCCCAGCGANCCTGCTGGTTACCCTCGTCATAGTCGAGCGCTGAAAGTAGGGTTTCCCAGGCGGCATCGATGGATTGAGTGGCTGGATCAGACATGCAAACTGGTTTCTGACAAAAGNGCTTCGAGTCTACCCTCTTGTCTCATGAACCGGTAGTCAAACAGCGGAGTGCATTGAGTCGCTCAGCGTACGCATGAACGTTAGCATTGCCCGAATTCTTGGAACCCGAGCCGTCGTTGGATGTGATACCAAGAAAAACTCACGACTGAAGCGAAGTTCTGGAAGCACAGACACNAGCCCTTCGTCATGATCCAGCAAGAATTCATGTAGGACACCGATGCCAAGTCCTGCGCGGACGGCTTCGACCTGACCAATCGGAGAATAAATAGCGAGATTCGATATCCATTCACTCGCTACTTGCTTCGCGATATTGAGCCGTTCGCTAAAGAGTAAATCCTCAACGTATCCAATCAATCGATGATTCAATAACTCGTCAATGGTCATTGGCATTCCGTGAGCGGCAACATAAGACTCGCTCGCATACAAACCTAAATCATAGGTACCCAAAAGTTCTGAATGTAATTGGCCCTCATTTGGATGCCCCACCATCACGGCAATATCTGCTTCCCGACGAGACAACGAGAACCCTAGCGTTTGCGGGACAATTTCGACATTGAGGTCCGGATGCTCACGCAGCAATGTCACCAGATTTGGGGTCAATACTTTTAACGCAAAGCCTTCAGGCGCTGCGATCCGCACTGTTCCAGAGACTAACTGACCACGGGCCTCGAAGATCGCACCAGCCGCTTCGATTTCTGCCTCAGCGCGTTCTAGATATTCAACCAAACGAGTGCCTTCGTTTGTCAATTGCATTCCTTTACTGTGCCGTATCAGCAGGCTTGTCCCCACGCGATGTTGCAGCTGGTTTAANTGACGAGACAGAGTCATGACCGACACCCTTAGGGTCTCGGCCGCACGGCCTAGCTGCCCAGCTCGCGCCACCGCGAGAAAGTATCGTGCATCTTCCCAGTTCANTTGCCTATGTTTCANCCACACAAGATACAACATATTTGTTGTATCAAAAACATAATATTTTCTATTGTATCAACATTTTTGAAGATATCTAATAGCGAAATATCAAGATTAAGAGGTGCACGATGACTGTGTTAGGTAATTTTATTGGCGGCAAGCAAGTCGCATCAAACTCGGGGCGCACCGCGACCGTTTTTAACCCAGCAACAGGTGAAAAACGCTTTGACGTCGCCCTATCATCAGCTGATGAAACACGCACTGTAATTGCGAATGCACAAGATACGTTTGTCTCGTGGAGCAAAGTAACTCCTTTAAATCGCGCACGCGTGATGTTTAAGTTTAAAGAGCTTGTTGAAAAACACGCCGATGAACTTGCAGAGCTGATCACTTCAGAGCACGGAAAAGTATTTTCAGACGCCAAGGGTGAGTTGACGCGTGGTCTCGAAGTAGTCGAGTTTGCATGTGGTATCCCTCAACTTCTGAAGGGTGAGCATAGCCTTAACGTCGGACGTGGCGTCGATAGCTACAGTCAAATGATGCCGATGGGCGTCTGTGTAGGGATCAGCCCGTTCAACTTTCCAGCCATGGTGCCAATGTGGATGTTCCCGGTAGCCATCGCATGCGGAAACACTTTCGTGATGAAGCCTTCTGAGAAGGATCCATCAACGCCACTACGTTTAGCCGAACTTCTGAAAGAAGCCGGTCTTCCAGACGGTGTATTTAACATCGTTAACGGCGATAAAGAATCTGTCGACGTACTCCTCACAGATGAACGTACCCAGGCGGTCAGCTTCGTTGGCTCAACACCAATCGCTGAGTATATCTACTCAACCGCGAGTGCGCATGGCAAGCGTGTGCAAGCGCTCGGTGGTGCAAAGAATCATATGGTGATCATGCCTGATGCGGATCCTGATCAAGTCGTCAGTTCGCTGATGGGTGCGGCTTATGGTTCGGCAGGCGAACGCTGCATGGCGATCTCGGTCGCTGTTTGCGTCGGTGACGAGGTCGCTGACAAGCTAATCAATGACCTCAACACTGAGATCGCTGGAATGAAAGTCGGTGCAGGCATGAACTCCGTCGAGCCCCATATGGGCCCACTGGTCACGCGTGAGCACGCAGACAAGGTACTCGGCTACATCAATCAGGGCATTTCTGAAGGCGCCACACTCATCGTCGATGGCAGGGATTTTGTTGTCACGGGCAATGAAAATGGGTATTTCGTCGGTCCAACACTGTTTGACCACGTCAAACCCGGTATGCGCATCTATGACGAAGAGATCTTTGGCCCTGTCCTGTCTGTCGTTCGCGTGAGAAGCTACGAAGAAGCAGTGCAACTGATCAATGATCACGAATACGGTAACGGCACAGCCATCTTCACCCGCGATGGTGACACGGCGCGTCAGTTCACGGAAACCGTCCAAGTAGGCATGATTGGCGTCAATGTACCGATCCCTGTCCCGATGGCATTCCATAGCTTCGGTGGCTGGAAACGGAGTTTGTTTGGACCGCTGCACATGCACGGACCAGACGGGGTTCGCTTCTACACACGGATGAAAACCATCACTGCACGCTGGCCAACTGGCCTTCGTGCAGGTGCTGAATTCTCAATGCCTACGATGAAGTAAATAAAAGGCGGG
>PAFS01000052.1 GCA_002705325.1 Gammaproteobacteria bacterium
TCAATCGATTGCGACACGCCAGTGATGTTTGCGATCGTGGCTGTTGGTGCGATGGCCATGACGTTGGAGTTCCGCATGCCATCTTTGGCTTTTTCTCGGAGTTCCGTCCAGTCGAGCTGTGCGGAGGTATCCACGTTAAGATAGTTGGCTCCACGTTCTTCCCTCAATTTTTCAATTGAATCAATTGGCAGGACGCCCTGTGACCAGAGGCTGCCATCAAAACTCGAATAGGCACCACGCTCGCGCGCCAGTTCAGCGGACGCGTCAATCGCGTAGTACGAAATCACTTCCATGGATTCATCAGCGAATTGCACCGCTTCATCCGAACCATAAGGAATCCCCAATTCATATAGCGCATCCTGGAAGCCCATGATGCCGAGCCCGACTGGGCGATGCTTCATGTTTGAGTTTTCAGCTTGTGGCACCGCGTAGTAGTTAATATCGATCACATTATCGAGCATTCTTACCGCTGTTTTGACGGTCTTCGCGAGCTTCTCGCGATCCAACCCGCCGTCTTTAGTGACGTGCTGATGGAGGTTCACTGAGCCCAGGTTACAGACTGCGATTTCGTCAACCGAGGTATTGAGAGTGATCTCAGTGCAGAGGTTTGATGAGTGAACGACCCCTGCGTGCTGTTGCGGACTACGGAGGTTACATGCGTCCTTAAATGTGATCCAAGGATGGCCTGTCTCGAATAACATCGAGAGCATCTTTCGCCACAGATCTTTGGCTTGGACACGCTTAAAGTGTTTAATTTCACCAGTCTGCGTCATCGCTTCATATTCTTGGTAGCGATTCTCAAAGGCGAGACCAAAGAGATCGTGGAGATCTGGACAGGTCGAGGGTGAGAAGAGCGTCCATTCGGCATTCTCGAACACACGCTTCATAAACAAATCCGGAACCCAGTTCGCTGAATTCATGTCGTGAGTTCGACGACGATCATCACCGGTATTTTTCCTCAGTTCGAGGAACTCTTCGATGTCCATGTGCCACGTTTCAAGATACGCACACACCGCTCCCTTACGCTTACCGCCTTGGTTCACGGCGACTGCCGTGTCATTGACCACTTTCAGGAATGGCACAACGCCCTGGCTCTTGCCGTTGGTACCCTTGATGTACGAACCGAGTGCTCGGACTGGCGTCCAGTCATTACCGAGGCCACCGGCCCATTTCGACAGCATCGCGTTATCACGGATTGCTCCGTAAATCCCGTCAAGGTTGTCTGGCACTGTTGTGAGGTAGCAACTTGAGAGCTGGCTTCTCAGTGTTCCTGAGTTAAAGAGTGTTGGTGTTGATGCCATGTAATCGAAGCTTGAGAGCAACTGATAGAACTCGATTGCGCGCTCTTCACGGTTCTCTTCACGAATCGCCAAGCCCATCGCGATCCGCATGAAGAACACCTGTGGCAGCTCAATGCGTACATCATCTTTATGGATAAAGTAACGGTCGTAGAGTGTCTGAAGGCCTAGATAGGTAAACTGGTTATCACGCTCAGCGATGAGTGCTGATGCCATCCGATCAAGGTCATATTCCAGCAACTCTTTTGAAACAAGCTCACTTTCAACAGCCAATTCTAAAAGCGCTTCTAAAGCCCCTGGATAGAGTGATTCCATCTCAAATTGCGTTGCCTTTTCTGCAACATTTAACCGTGTCAGTGCTTTGGCTCGAATATCATCGAGTAACAGCCGTGCGGTGACGTAGGTGTAGTTTGGCTCTTTTTCGACCATGGTTCGTGCGCTCATGATGAGCGCTGTATTCACGTCGTGTTGTGTGACACCGTCATACAGATTTTTCAACGTTTCTCGCAGAACAGTCTCGCCGTCGACATCAGTGAGTCCGTCGCACGCCTCAGCGATGACGGTTTTCAATCGACCAACATCCAACGGCTCTTTGGAGCCGTCCTCTTTGGCGATTCGGATTTCTGGATGCTCCTCGCGTGGTGCTTCCACTTTCTCAGAACGCATACGTTTCCGTTCTTCGCGATAGAGCACATAATCGCGAGCGACACGATGTTCCCCATTCCGCATCAGGCACAATTCGACCTGATCCTGGATATCTTCTATATGAACGATGCCACCTGACGGCATCCGGCGGCGGAAAATATCGACGACTTGAGCCGTCAGTCGTTCGACGGTTTCATGGATCCGATTACTGGCTGCAGCCGTGTTTCCTTCGACGGCCAAAAACGCTTTACTCATCGCAACCACGATTTTTGTCGCGTCAAAACCGACAACGGCACCATTGCGCTTCATGACTCGGATTTCACCCGGAGTCGGTGTCGCATCAGGTGCTACAGGGGCTGCCTTTGGCGCCACTGTTTGTTCGTCTTGTTGTCCGCTGACACGGCTTGATTGATACATACGGCCTCCACCAAGTCCCTCGTTATTCTTTTGGGTCTCACCCCAAGATGTAGGGGTGTCTTTGAACCTCAGATACAAGATAGTGTGGTTGGGCCGTAAGTCAATGTCAAATTTTTGTGGATAAACTGGGGAGAACTTAGCTCTAAAAACGCCAAAGCCTGAGAGACTCTGGCTTTGGGTTTTATTGAGCTGTGGATAAATCGATGATCAACTCTTTTGATAGAATTTTTTCATTGAACAAACGGTTTCGATTTTCTTTTTTGTCCGTTTTTATCGCTGTCTCAGCTTGAAAATTGTGACAGTGATCTTCGCATGCTGTACTTCTGCCTCAGCGAGCCGGCCTCGTTCGCGTTGGACCACATGAGCTGGCGCTTTATCGGTGAACCCTGGGTTATTGAGTTTGCCACTTAACCCTTTGATCCCAACTTCTAGCTTCTTCAGCTGTTTTTCGAGCCGTGCGACTTCGGCTTCGACATCAATCAGTCCAGCCATTGGTACATGCACTTCCAACTGCCCAATCAGTTGAGTTGATGAGGCTGGTATCGGATCAGCTGCACCCAAGAATTCAACATCTGAGAGTTTGGCAAGCGGCACAATCAGTGACTCGAGTCGAGCGAGACGATCGCGATCATCGCCACTGCCACCGGCGAGTATCATCGGAATCTCTTTACCGGGCGACAGATTCATTTCACCACGGATGGTTCGAACGGCGACGATCACTGATTTCATCCAGTCGACATCACTTTCCGCCTCAGCATCTTGTTTGGATGCATCACTCACCGGATAGGGCGCTTTTGAGATGGTATCCCCGCCACGACCAATGAGGGGTGCGACTTGTTGCCAGAGCTCTTCGGTGATGTATGGCATCAACGGATGCGCAAGACGTAGGATCGTTTCCAGCACCCCAACTAATGTCCGTCGGGTTGCAGCCTGTATTTCAGCACTTGCCCCGCCATCGGCCAAGATTGGCTTTGTCAGCTCCAAATACCAGTCACAGTACTCGTTCCAGACGAATTCATAGATCGCTTGGCTTGCTAAATCGAGTCGATAACTGTCGATCCCTTGCGCGACTTTGGCCTCGGTTGCTTGCAGGCTCGACCGGATCCAACGGTCAAACACAGTCATGTGTGCGACCTCGAGATCGCCTAAGGTGTGACCGTCGATTTTCATCATCACAAACCGTGTTGCGTTCCAGAGCTTGTTACAGAAGTTTCTGTAGCCCTCGATCCGACCAACATCGAAATTAATATCTCGGCCTGTCGATGCGAGCGAGCAAAACGTGTAGCGGAGCGCATCTGTTCCGTAGCTTTGCAAGCCATCTGGGAATTGTCGTTTCGTTGCCTTGGCGATGGTCTCACGCATCTGCGGTTGTATCAGTGAGCCTGTCCGCTTCTCTAACAGGTCATCCAGGGAAATCCCATCAATCAGATCGATTGGATCCAAGACGTTGCCCTTGGACTTCGACATTTTCTGGCCTTCGGCGTCACGCACCAGACCATGCACATAGACTGTCTTAAATGGAACATCACCGGTGAACTTCAGGGTCATCATGATCATTCGGGCAACCCAGAAGAAAATGATGTCAAAGCCTGTGACCAGAACACTGGTCGGGTGATAGCGCTTTAAAGCCTCGGTATCGTTTGGCCACCCAAGTGTTGAAAACGTCCACAGCGCCGATGAGAACCAGGTATCAAGGACGTCATCGTCTTGCGTGAGTTGCACATCTGAGTTGAGATTGTATTTAGCCCGAGCCGCCGCCTCGTCTTCAGCCACGTAAATAGTACCCGCATCATCATAAAACGCTGGAATCCGATGGCCCCACCAAAGCTGTCGTGAGATACACCAGTCTTTCAAATCACGCATCCACGCAAAGTAGGTGTTTTCCCATTGCTTGGGTACAAACTGAATCGAACCATTCTCTACGGCCTCGATGGCAGGCTTTGTCAGTGTTTCGACAGCCACGAACCACTGATCGGTCAACAGTGGTTCGACAATCACCCCCGAGCGATCACCTCGTGGCACTTTCAGTGTGTGTGGATCGATTTTTTCCACAAGCCCAAGCGCATCCAAGTCAGCAACAATCTGATCACGCGCCTCAAAGCGATCCATTCCGCAGTANGCGTCAGGAACGGTATCATTCAATGTGGCATCCTTGGTTAAGATATTAATCNTCAGTAACTGATGACGCTCACCCATCGCATAGTCGTTAAAGTCATGCGCNGGGGTAATCTTGACGCAACCGGTTCCGAATTTTGGATCCACGTAGTCGTCTGCAATGATTGGGATTTCGCGATCGGTGAGCGGTAATGCGATGGTTTTGCTGATCAAGTGGCTGTAGCGCTCATCGTCTGGGTGCACAGCAACAGCCGTATCGCCAAGCATCGTTTCTGGTCGGGTGGTCGCAACCACTAAATGCCCTGAGCCATCCGCCAGCGGATATCTGAAGTGCCAGAGTGAGCCTTGCTCTTCCTCACTGACCACTTCTAAATCAGAAATGGCTGTGTGAAGGACTGGGTCCCAGTTGACGAGGCGCTGACCACGATAGATCAAACCTTCATCAAACATCCGGATAAACACTTCTTGGACAGCACGTGAGCATCCATCATCCATGGTGAAGCGTTCGCGGGACCAATCAACAGAGGCACCCATCCGGCGTAACTGTTTTGTAATAATTCCGCCTGAGGTGTGTTTCCACTCCCACACCTTTTCTAANAATTTTTCGCGACCTAAATCATGACGNGAAATATCTGAGGCNAATAACTGACGCTCGACCAACATTTGCGTTGCAATCCCAGCATGGTCTGTTCCGACTTGCCANAGTGTGTCGTGACCAAGCATCCGGTGATACCGGATCAATGCATCCATAATGGTGTCTTGGAATGCATGGCCCATATGCAATGAGCCAGTGACATTCGGAGGTGGAATCATGATGGAGTAGGGTGCGCCTTCACCCGATGGTGCGAAGTGGCCGTTAGTTTCCCAGAATTCNTACCAACGCGTTTCNATGGTCGAAGGATCGTATATTTTGTCTAAAGTGTCAGTCATGAACGCANATCGTGTTGTGTGATCGGATACCCGTNAAATTTCAATTGTTTCCAGTTGGCACGTGTGCTCTCAAGCACCGCTGAATCTTGCACAACAATTTCCACTAAGTGGTCAAAGTGCGAGAACCATGACGGTAGCGAGCCACCTAAATTCACCAAGACACCGTGTCGATCGGGAGGGTCCTGCCATCCGATACCAACTGGAGCTGTCGGTGAGNNGCCNTNATCGATTTCATGCGGAATAAAACTCTCGTCATCGTCCCACAGAAGCTGATCCAAAGCNTGAGCCTCAGATTCGGAGGACACGTGGCAGTGCACATCCAAACCNTTACGAAAAGATTGTCGCACAAACTTCACNGCAAAGCGTGCTCTCGCCTCCAGTGAATCCTCACCTAAAATGTAATAGGAAACCTTGGTCACGCCCTGAGCCAGTTCACCAATAGNGGGACTGGCCGCCCAGATGCGCCTTTTGCTTTGCCACCACTGAACCACGCGGTACCCGCGATATCCAAGTGCGCCCAACGGTACTTGTCAGTGAATCGTGATAAGAAACAGGCTGCGGTAATGGTTCCTGCGTCACGACCACCGATATTNGCCATGTCTGCAAAATTGGAGTCCAACAATTTTTGATACGGCGCTTCGATTGGCAATCTCCAACACGGATCACCGGTCTCACGACCGATGCGGTAAAGCTCATCTGCTAATTGGTCATCGGTACTTAAAAGTCCAGTGTTGTGACGACCCAGCGCGATCAAACANGCCCCGGTCANGGTTGCGATATCGACAACAGCCTCTGGATTCAATCGTTCAACATAGGTCAAGGCATCACANAAGACCAGCCGACCTTCAGCGTCGGTGTTTAGGATCTCNACTGTTTTNCCGGCGAGCGTTTTGACCACGTCGCCAGGCTTCGTTGCTCGACCCGATGGCATATTTTCAACAGCCGCAATCACTCCGATCACGTTGGCTTCAAGGCCCATTTCACAAATGCTTTGCATACAACCCATAACAGTTGCCGCGCCACACATGTCGAATTTCATTTCATCCATGGCGGCACTTGGCTTAAGACTGATACCACCTGTGTCGAAGGTCACGCCNTTACCGACCAAAACTTTGGGTTTGGCGTCTGCGTCCTTCGCTCCCTGATAATTCAGAACGATGAAGCGTGCAGGCTCATCGCTACCGCGTGACACAGACAGCATGCAATGCATTCCGATCTCCTCGAGCGCGTCTTCGTCNAACACTTCGCACGAGAGTTTGCTGAACCGGTCAGCCAANTGCACTGCCTGATCTGCGAGATAGCGGGGCGTACAGGTATTACCNGGAAGATTGCCGAGTTCACGAGTGACATTTGCGCCTTGACCGATCGTCATCCCAGTGGTGACATGTNTTTGATCGCTGTCTGAGCCAATGAGTGTCAGCGCTGCTAACACTTTTGNGTCATCGTCGGCGGGTTTTGGTTTGGTTGTGGTGTACTCATAGGCCGCCCAAATAAGACCATAGCCTAACCGCTCCTGCGCACCTTGATCACCTCGCGTCAGCGATGCGATATCAAGCGTCGCCTCTGTAATCGGAAGGCCTTTAAGCGTTTTGCCGAGTCCAACAAAGACATCGTTCTGTGCAAGCGCATCGAAGGAGTCTGCTTTGCCGACGCCGAGNAGTACCAGTCGCTTGGCACTCAGACCTTGCGGGTTTCGCAACGTCATTTGTGATCCAGATCTTGCTTTAAAGTCGCCAGAATCGATTAAATCTGAGATCAGCGTGTCGAGTTCCGCGCTGGTTCCCTCTACACTGTCACCTTCAGGAACACCGACGACCAAACATTCGGTTTTGACATCAGTGGGAGAATTTGAAGTCAGGCTAATCTCCATGGGTGGATCCTTTAATTTTGGTTAAGCATGGAAGTGTAGGGCATTTGATCATTCTGAGGTACTTTAGTCGCGAGATTCTGGAAACCACCGCGGGTGTTTCCCTCATTCTTCTATTAGTAGTGTTGAGTGGTCGATTTATCCAGTTCTTGGAGAAAGCAGCCAACGGAGAACTCTCTGTTGAACTGATGCTCACTATGATTCTTTGGCGCATTCCGTCATCCCTAGAGCTGATTCTGCCGCTCGCACTGACGCTCTCAGTGCTTTTGGTCATGGGACGGATGAACCAAGAATCAGGGCTCACAATTCTCCGTACTGCAGGCTATTCCAATGGTCGTCTGTTCGCGATCGTTTTAGTTCCTGCACTATTCATCGCGCTGATTGTTGGTTGGTTGTCGATGGTACTGTCACCCGGGGTGGCGCGCGAGCTCGACCGCCANGTTGTCGCTAAAGAAAACCTGACGGTCTTTGATACNGTGGTTCCTGGTCGTTTCCAAACCGACAAATCCGGTCGTCTGATTTANGCAGAATCAATTTCTGATGATCGTGAGTCTTTGATTGACGTTTTTATTGTCNAACCATCNNAACAAAAAAACACTGAAGTGTTCTTNACCGGTAAAACAGCGCGNCAGGAGCTGAATTCAGGTGAGAAATATCTCGTTCTGTTTAATGGCTATCGCCATATCGGTACAGAGACGTCGCTCGATTGGGAAATTTCCAAGTTCGATCGATATTTGATTCGTCTCAATCCAGAGACTGAGAACCGGCCCGATTCGCTGGATACCCAGTCCACCGAGGCCCTTATCGCATCGGGGAAGGCGCCTGAGCTAGCCATCGCATCATGGCGTGTTTCGTTGCCAATCGTGTGCCTCTTCATGTTGCCCTGGGCATTTTTGATGGGACGTGGATCGCCGCGGCAAAGCCGATTTATCTGGGTGATCCCGGTCATTTTGATTCAGTTTGGCTACATCACGGCACTTTCGTTTGCAGAAAAAGCTGTGACCTTGGGTCAGTGGTCTCCCTGGCCGGGTCTTTTTTGGGTGCACCTGATATTGATTGGCGCGGCCAGTCTGGTCATTGGACTCGGGTCCTTTGCTCGCAGGAGGGGTTGGCGATGAATCGTTCAACCTGGTTAATCGCACGCGCGATCTGGGTCGCATTTGCGATTGTCTTTTTGGTGTTCTTTGGGCTTGAACTGGTGTTTCGGGTGCTTGATGAAGCGAAATTGCCGCACACAAACTACACCGCAGACGAAATAGCGCTTGTCTCGATCTTTGGCATGCCGAGACGACTGTATTTGGATTTGCCGCTGATGGTATTGATTGCTGTCGCGGCAGGGCTTGGTGGTCTGGCGCAATCGAGTGAGCTCACGATTCTACGAGCGGCCGGCCTCAGCATTCGGCGGATTTTCCTGAAGGTCATGTTTGTGCTTTCCCCCATTTTGGTCGGTTCGATAATCGTTGCTCAATTTGGAATGCCTGAAGCTGAACGGTTGAGTCAGGCGTTGAAGGATGCCAATGTCTCTGGTGGCGTGAAAGACTCGGTCTGGACGCGGGAATCTGGACGCTATGTGTTTATTGAGGGTGCCCCAGATGGTTCGGTGCGGTTATGGAAGCAGATTGAAATGGCAGATTCTCGTAATGCAATNGAGCGGTTGATCGCATCATCCAACGTACGATTTGATGCGAATCAAGTCACACTCTCAAAAGCTCGTCTGTTGGCATTTGAGAGCAATCAAATTCGCCAACAAACCAACAACCTGAGCCAAGCAACCAAGCTGACCGAGCGGCAGGTGCGATGGTTGGTACAAAATCCAGATGCATTGTCATTGAGCGAGCTTTGGGATGCCGCCAGCTATTTAAGTGCTGAGGGACTGAACGCGCGTGCGCATAGCCAACTGTTTTGGCAACGACTGTTACTCCCTGTTACTTTAGTTGCGCTCGCACTCCTCGCATCGGCCACGGCCTTTGGATCGATGCGCTCGCTTGGGATGTCGACGCGCGTATTCTTGGCAATTTTGTTGGGTCTCCTTTTTAAATACGCCATGGATATGGCATCTCCTGCAGTATTTCTCGCAGGCGGTCACCCGTCACTTGCGATTATTCTTCCGCTTTTGATCCCGCTTCTGTTAACGCCCAGATTGTTGCGTTGATTTCTGGGGCTTCGGTTCAGCAACAACTCGAGTATTTGAGAGACGGTCGTAGACTGTCTGGCCGATT
Organism: Gammaproteobacteria bacterium; assembly: GCA_002705325.1. Next base: position 9,492 of record PAFS01000052.1, read on the forward strand.
GGTGACAACCACCCAGTGAATAGCATGACACCCGTTGGCGCGAGCGTTACGGAACACCATGCCAATCGCTTAAAGGCCACATCGTTGGTAACGGCCTCGCCATCTAATCCAACCAGACGAAGGCGCCACGCGCGCATGCCAGCGGTTTGACCACCACGTGACCAAGACCACCAAAAATAACCACCAACAGACAACACAATGAGCATTTGTGTCAGCCAGGCTGGCGCCTCACCTTGGGCAAGGACAGACGAAACCAGTCCGGAGATCAGAATAAGGGCGGTCACCACAAGCCCGTCATAAAGCAATGCGAGCAGTCTCTTCCATATGGGTGCACTACTGACTTGCATGCGGTTCGACCTGTTGTGCGAGTTGAATGTAATCCGAGCGAAACACTGAGCGTAAAATTTTTAAATATTGCTTCCCCAGTTCAGAGTACCGGCTGAGTGTTGGAATCAGCGCCTTGGTCGTCAGGGGTTCGTTTTGAGTTCGGAGATCCAGTCGCACCTGTCGAAGTTTTCGGTAGGCCTTGTGAGTATTGATATTCTGGTAATAGGCAGCGACTGAATCACCCACTGTATCAAACCGCCGAACTTCTAAATTTTTGTTGGTGTTGCCTTTCGGTTTGATTCCGCAGCCCGGTGCATAGCACTGATGACCGAAGTAATTATTGCCTTCGAGTGCGAACCGGGACTGACCCCAAGCTGACTCAATGGCTGCTTGTGTTGCAACCAGCGCAGGCGGCAAGCCATCCACGCGAANATAGAGCTCTGCCTCGAGATGATCGAGCGAGGTATTTGGGTCGAGCTCGAAATGCTCGATTAACAGAGCAAGGGCTGGATCCCGATCCACCTGTTTTGTTTGCCGCTCGATGATGCCAGGAATAAATGCACGTACGGCGCGCAACCGCTCATTTTCTTGCTCGGCGTAATCCATCATCAATCGCGCGAATTGCTGCCGTCGGTCCTGGATCGATGCATTCACGAGCAACGCCGGTCGTTGTGACTCGATGAGCGATTCAAGTTCTTTTTGATCAAATACAGCTAAATCGGGTTCATGGGTTAGCGCTGTATACAATAACCCGGCGGTCGCAACCGCTGTTGCAAGTGCCGCGTGTTTGATCATGGGTCTGGCTTACCGACTTTAGGCATGGTTGGTTCCGTCCAATCGTTTTACAGTTCAACTAGTTTCGCATATTTATAAAACGCACCGATAAATCCGCCAATCGAAATCGCAAATCCAGTACGACCATCTCGCCATCCGCTCTTTAACAGGTATATCTTCAAAAACATGGATAGACCGTGAAGGAGGGCTAGCCCCATGCCGCCGGTTTTGTTATTCCGCAGTAGTAGTTTCTGAGCACCGACTGTTGAGTAACGCTGTGCTTTATGAAGCATCTGCTCGAGATTCTCTAACGGGAACTGCCAAATCGACTGTGTGAGGTGTCCAATTGGACCGTCACAGATAAACCCTTCGTGGACTTCTTCAAGCGTGTAGCTCAAGCGCCCTTGTCGAAACAATTGGGGCTGCCGGTAATCAGGATCCCAGCCAGAATGCTGAACCCACCGTCCAAGCAGATAATTTTTGCGCGGCATGAAATACGCGACGGGACCGTTTGGGTCATTTTTTCTGACGATAGAAAGGATTTCATCACGCGCCTCGGGCGTACAACCTTCATCGGAATCTAACTAGAAAATCCACTCATGCTGACAGGATGCAATGGCTTCATTTCGCAGTTTGCCGAAACCGCTGAAATCGGTTTGGACAACGTGAGCACCAAGTTCCTCAGCAATCTCTGCAGTCTCGTCGGGTGAGTACGAGTCGCAGAGGATCACTTCGTCAGTCCATTTGATGATGCTTTCGATCGCAGGACGGATTTCTTTTTTTTGCTTCGTTGAAGGCGATGATGTAGCAGCTGACTTTTGACACAGGCGTCATCTTTTGGCTGTTTTGATTGTGGTACCGAAGGGGGGACTCGAACCCCCAAGCCCGCAAAGGCAACGGATTTTGAATCCGTCGTGTCTACCAGTTCCACCACTTCGGCAATG
>PAFS01000053.1 GCA_002705325.1 Gammaproteobacteria bacterium
GACCAGCCGCGAATCAAAGTTGGGCGCTCCGCCTTCAAGCCTTCTTCCTCGAAAAATCCTTTCGCGTGGGCAACTAGCAAGACCGTGGCGTCGGTAATTGGCAAATAACCAATCCGGACTACTTCGTCATCCGGTGGTTGTATCCCAGCCCACGCTGACATTGATGGGGCCAAACCGAATGAGGCGGCGAGTCCGCCCACTGCGAGACTGTCCAATAGAAAATCCCGCCTGCTCATTTCATTTGTTTGCAAATACTCCAATTCGTCAGGAGTCATTACCCCCGTCTGCTTTTCGTTACTCATTTTGATTACCTCATACAACTTAAATTAGGCCGCGGAGCTATCTACCCCATGACGACCACCATCTAAGGCTCGGGGAGGCTCCGTCTTCTCCGTTCCTTTAAATACTGACAACAGGTCTTTCCGAACTCTTTGGAAATCTTGATTCATGTGCTTTCTGGGCCAACTTAGGTCGACCGGAATTTCGTCGATGATCCGGCCAGGATTCTGATCCATGACGAACACCCTGTCCGACATCAACACCGCTTCATCGATGTCATGGGTAACCAGGACCAATGTAATACCCTTTTGCTTACAGATCGCAGCTACGTCCTGCTGTAATGCACTACGTGTGAAGGTATCAAGTGCCGAAAATGGCTCGTCAAGAAGCAAAACAGTGGGAGCCGTTGCCAAAGACCTCGCCAAAGCCACTCTCTGTTGTTGTCCGCCTGACAAACTCTGGATGTTATTTTGAGCCTTGTCGGTGAGATTGACTAACTCCAATAGCTCATCAATTCTTTCGCGAGCTTGCTGTTTTGAAGCTCCGCCAAATTTTAGACCCAGCCCCACATTTTGACGGACCGACATCCAAGGGAATAACGATGCCTTCTGAAACATCATATTCCACTTAGCACTCGGCCTAGTCACGGTTTTTCCGTCGATCCTTACACAGCCACTAGCTGGCATTAACAAACCGCTTATAATGTGGAGCAATGTCGACTTGCCGCATCCACTCCGACCGATGAGAGAAACCAATTCCCCAGCCTTCACGTTTAAATTGATATCAACGAGAACGGCCTCAGCTGCTTTACTGAATTGATGACTGACATAATCAATTGAGATTGAACCGCTCATTGAATTCTCCATTTCACACAGTTCAGATGGAGCATTTATCGGGCCAAAAATTAAATTCATAAAAATCAACCATTTGTAAATAATAAAAATCGTGGGCCCAGTCCTTGATTGACAATGCTGTACAATGTCATTCGGTGAATACTCCGAAAGGTCTCGAATCCATTAACAAGCGGTAGGTATGCACATCTCGAGGACTTAAGTAATATTAGTCTTCGACTGTTAAAATAAAAAAGAATAAAAAGAATATTAGATATTCTTTTTTAGAATAATGGGGATAGCCTTATTCAAAAAATGAGACCGCAATCTCAAACGATATCCGTTTAACTAGGGACGTGTTTGTTTACATAAACGCCAGCGATTGTAGCTCAGCCACAGCGTCACGNATCGCTGCTGCTCGCTCGAATTCNAGGGANTTCGCAGCCTGAAACATTTCATCTTCAAGACGAGTGATCTCTTTTGCAAGCTGTTGCGGTGTCAACGCCTGTGGGTCCTTAGGTATCAAAGCATCNGTTGTGGTCTTCGTGGCTTTATCTTTTGCCTTCCGACCACGTGAACCTGGNGTCTCACGACGTGCACCCTCCATGATATCGTCGATCCGTTTTCTAATCGTCTTGGGTACGATCCCGTGTTCTTCATTGAACGCCACCTGTTTCGTACGTCGTCGCTCGGTCTCGTCAATTGNCCGCTGCATCGAGTCAGTGATCTTATCGGCGTACAAAATCGCACGACCGTTTACATTCCGTGCCGCCCGGCCAATCGTCTGAATCAAAGAGCGATCTGAGCGCAGAAAGCCTTCTTTGTCCGCGTCCATGACTGCAACCAACGAGACCTCGGGCATATCAAGGCCTTCTCGCAATAGATTAATCCCGACAAGAACATCGAACTCACCNTTCCGTAGATCTCGAATAATTTCCACCCGCTCAACGGTATCAATATCGGAGTGCAANTATCGAACNCGAATNCCATGATCCATTAAATAGTCTGTGAGATCTTCAGCCAACCGCTTGGTCAATACAGTAATCAGCACACGTTCATCGTTCGCAACAACGGCATGAATTTCACTCAAACAATCATCCACCTGCGAACCTGCAGGTCTCACCTCGAGCGTCGGGTCAACCAAGCCCGTCGGACGAACAACTTGTTCAGCGACTAGCGCTTGATGTTCTTTTTCATAAACACCAGGTGTCGCAGACACAAATACCATTTGTGGTGCGAGTGATTCCCACTCTTCAAATTTCAGCGGTCTATTATCCAATGCAGACGGAAGACGGAAGCCATACTCAACCAAGGTCTCCTTCCTTGACCGATCACCTCGATACATACCACCAACCTGCGGGACGGTCACATGCGATTCGTCGATCACAAGTAGTGCGTCAGGCGGCAAGTAATCGAACAATGTCGGGGGGGCTTCACCAGGTGGCCGACCTGAAAGGTAGCGTGAGTAATTTTCAATACCCTGGCAGTACCCCAACTCAGCTATCATCTCGAGATCAAACTTCGTNCGCTGCTCTAAGCGCTGAGCCTCGAGTAACTTACCCTGTTCTCTGAACTGCTCTAACCGCATTTTCAGTTCANCCTTAATATCATCGAGCGTGTTAACCAAACGATCTTTACTGGTGACATAGTGAGTTTTTGGGTAAACCGTCAGTCGNGGGACTTTACGAAGTACCTCACCGGTCAGTGGGTCAAAATAGGAAAGCTGCTCGATTTCATCATCAAAAAGTTCGACACGCACACCCTCTCGATCCGATTCCGCCGGAAAAATATCGATCACGTCACCACGCACTCGATANGTACCGCGNCCAAAATCCATATCATTTCGTTTGTATTGAAGTTCCGCNAGCCGCCGCAGAANCTGCCGTTGATCAATGGTCATTCCTCGAGTGAGGTGTAACACCATTTCATGGTAAGCCTCAGGATCACCGAGACCATATATCGATGACACTGTGGCNACGATGATGACATCGTCGCGCTCCAGTANGGCCTTTGTTGCCGATAAACGCATCTGCTCAATATGGTCATTGATCGATGCATCTTTTTCGATAAACGTATCGCTTGCCGGAACATAGGCCTCTGGTTGGTAGTAATCGTAATACGACACGAAGTACTCAACAGCATTGTGTGGAAAGAATTCTTTGAATTCTCCGTATAACTGCGCAGCCAAGGTTTTGTTATGCGCCATGACGATAGTTGGGCGCTTAATTGATTCGATCACCTTCGCGACAGTAAATGTCTTTCCAGATCCTGTGACACCAAGAAGCGTCTGATGCGCAAGGCCAGCTTCAACGCCTTCAACTAGCATTTTGATTGCCGTTGGTTGATCGCCAGCGGGTTCATAGTCGGAAACCACCTGAAAAGGATGCGAGATATCGTGGGTCATTTCGATATCNCGCTCATTGCGATCTGAATCGCGATCAATGCCACNACCCAACTCGACAAGATACGGATTCCAATGGGAGCCTGCTTTGGAAACCATTGATCAATCTGTTTTAACAAACCTCCGAAAAANCTTNCGCTCAATAGCATNGAGATCGCGGCAATCGAGCGAATCNAGTGATCTTCTGANAGATCGGNATGAACCAAAAAGACCATCGACNTCGACAGCGCACTCAAGATAAAAATGACCAGCGCTGACAGTCTTGGATNANTCTTACGACCAAAACACATCCAAGCCNCAACCAATAAACCAAGTAACNAGGCGGGTTGCGAGACATCAAGGGAAATTGGGCCNAGAAGCGATGCGACGATGATNCCTGAGGCCGCACCGNTAAANACAAGAGGAGCACTTGTAAAATTCTGGACNATCCACAATCCAAACACGAGCCAAAACACCCAAGCCAGACTTAGCTCAGATGGCAACATCAAACCTGCATCGATCCGCTCAATCACCGTTAGATCAGTACCAAGCGCGTGCGCCCATGTCTCTCGAGACAGGGCGCTCAGTGCAAATACGAGAAGTGGCTTAACCAACAAGGTAAGTCAAACCAATCACCGAAATCACGCCTCCACAGTCACGAACCACCAGTCCACCGCATGGTAGTCGCGTTGCAAAACCAATCCCAATTCCAGCCAAATGCAGCACCCCCGTTCCAATTACAAATCCTGCACCATAGGTGAATGCGCTGATTTGCCCTGGCATCTCTGTCCCGTGTGCATAGCCATGGAATAAAGCAAAAATCCCAACCAATACCATTGCAACCGAGAGCGGTGCTTTGAATCGTAGAGCGATCAGCGCTCCGAGGACCACTCCTGATAATGCAATGACAAACTCAACCCAAGGGACCTCAAGACCAATGATACCAATCGCGGCACCGACAGCCATGATTGATGGAAAAACGATGGGCAGAATCCACAACGCACGATCGCCGAGGAAAGCACCCCATAAACTCACCGCAACCATGGCGATTAAATGATCAAAGCCCAAAATCGGGTGCAAAAAACCTGTAAAAAATCCACCACCCGTGCCCTCTGGAGCATGTGCAAATGCTAATGATGGAAAGACAAAAAAAAGGCTAAATAACAGGTGTTTCATAAAAATCCTTGGATCTAGCAGAATGAATGACGATTAAGCGCGAAACGTCCTTGCCAGGGCAGCTAAACGATATATCAAATTGATAGACCCTAAAAGCAAGGAAACAAGTGCTCATCGCTTCGAGTAGGATTTNATANNANGNANTGGCTCCGCGAGCAGGACTCGAACCTGCGACCAAAAGATTAACAGTCTTCTGCTCTACCAACTGAGCTATCGCGGATCTCAGGATGGCCGCGAACTGTAATGATTTGGACGTGTTTCGTCAAGACCTCGAACCGTATTAGTTGGCTTCGGTGGCTNAATCAGTTGTGTAATTATCTCCGTGCGATTCTTTTCCAGCGTTTTTTCCCCGATCCCTTTGATTGCCACGAGCTCTTCCGAGGTATCAATTGGACCANAGCGNATCCTCTATTCAATAATCTTCTNTGCTTTNGATAGTNCAATCTCATGTAATAATTCGNCAATCTCTTGAGCTGACGCCGCATTCAAATCAACCGGTTCGGCAAGTGCACCNNGCGGAATCAGTGACAGCATGGTTNGGNATAATCAAATGTTTCATGAGTNCCTCCTCAGTGGAGGATAGTGGGCTTAAGATCAGTGACGTCAGAAATGGCTGAGTAGCCGGTCAGATTTCCTCGACAATACGGGCAANAGCGTCTTCAGGACACTGGGCAGCGGTGATTGGCCGACCNATCACCAAATAATCCGATCNGTCTGCGANNGCATCAGTCGGTGTGACGACCCGTGTTTGATCATTGCTCGCAGCCCACCGTGGCCGAATCCCTGGGGTCACCAAGCAAAACCCTNCACCGAGCGACTGCCGTAGCCTTTGAGTTTCTTGCGCCGAACANACGACACCATCCAACCCGCAGGTATGAGCGAGGCGAGCTAAATGATCAACTTGTGACTCGAGATCATGCGATACACCAAGCTCTTGAAGGCCCGTTTCCGACAGACTGGTCAAAACTGTCACACCGATCAATCGCGGCCGATGGTTTTCACCCTCAAGGATCTCACGAGCAGCTCGCATCATGTCTGTCCCACCTGAACAATGAACATTGGTCATCCAGACGCCCCAGCGCGCAGCAGCCCGAACGGCCTTTGCACATGTATTCGGAATATCGTGGAACTTGAGATCTAGAAATACCTCAAAGCCCGCGTCATGACAGATCTCAATGGCGAGTGGTCCAACTGAGGTAAATAACTCTTTACCGATCTTCGCTCGGCACTGCGTATTCGGGATCTTCTTTACAAGCTCACGTAAATCGTGCTCTGTGGATACATCCAGAGCAACGATAATCCGTGGATCATGCATCGACGGACTTCCGCTGCTTTGGGAGCATTGATGCGATGAGCACTAAAATGCTGCCGGTGACAACCCCGACAAAAAACGTCGTAATGAGAACGACAGCAAGACTCGTTTCCGGGATTTGCAGCCATACGAGATCAATATCAANTGGATCGGAGTTAAACAGATAGAGAACGCAGCCGGTCACTAGGAGGGTCGCAACCCAAATCAAAGTGACCAGCCGTCTTACAAGCCGCATGCTTTCCGGGATTCCAGAAATGCAACGTTCACTGCTTCGCGCAGCTCTTTACCTGGCTTAAAGTGCGGAACTGCTTTTGAGTCCAAAACCACCGATTCACCGGTTTTCGGATTTCGCCCTACCCGCGCCTTGCGCTTGTGGAGCGAAAAGGACCCAAATCCCCGTAGCTCGATTCGACCGCCCTCGACCAATTGACGACTCATACGGTCGAAAATGGCTTTGACAGCCAGTTCCACATCTTTAGGAGGTAATGTTGGGTAGTGTGTTGCGATGCGCTCAATCAGCATCGACTTCGTAATACCTGACATATGACCTTCCGATGTCGAGCCGGGCAGTGCCCGGCTTTAGTGGCCTGATTACTAGCGGCCTTCCATCTGTGCTTTGATCAGTTCACCGATCGTTGTAGGACCAACCTCACCTTCATCAGCGGATGCTTCCTTCAGGTTACGGAGAGCTTCCTTTTCTTCGGCCTCTTCCATCGCACGAACTGATAACGAAATCTGACGCGTCTTACGATCGACGTTTGCGATCTTCGCTTCAATTTCATCACCAACATTCAACACATTGCGAGCGTCTTCTACNCGGTCACGCGACAATTCTGATGCCTTGAGAACCGCAAGAACACCGTCGCCAAGATCGACTGTCGCCTGCTTCGCTTCAACTTCAGTGACAGTTCCTTTCACAACTGCACCTTTCTCAGTACCGGAAAGGAAGCCACCCACTGGATCTTCTTCCAGCTGCTTCACACCAAGTGAAATACGCTCGCGCTCTGGATCGACTGCCAAAATGACGGCTTCAAGATCTTCGCCCTTCTTGAAGTTACGAACCGCAACTTCGCCAGGCTCAGACCATGACAAGTCAGACAAGTGAATTAGGCCATCGATGCCACCGTCNAGACCGATGAATACACCAAAGTCTGTGATGGATTTGATCGGACCAGACACTTTCTCGCCTTTCGCATGAGTCGCTGAGAATGCTTCCCATGGATTGACTTTACATTGCTTGATACCAAGTGAGATACGACGACGCTCTTCATCAATATCAAGCACCATTACTTCAACTTCGTCACCCAAAGAGACGATCTTCGATGGATGCACGTTCTTGTTCGTCCAATCCATTTCAGAGACGTGAACAAGACCTTCAACGCCTTCTTCGATTTCAGCAAAACAGCCGTAATCCGTGAGGTTGGTNATACGCGCGTTCACACGAGTATTCACTGGGTAACGATTCTTAATTTCGATCCATGGATCTTCGCCGAGTTGCTTCAAACCGAGTGATACGCGGTTACGCTCACGGTCGAATTTCAATATCTTCACATCAACTTCGTCACCAACGGCAACAACTTCCGATGGATGCTTGATACGCTTCCATGACATGTCAGTGATGTGCAACAGACCATCGACACCACCCAAGTCAACGAACGCACCATAATCAGTCAAGTTCTTCACGATACCTTTCACTGCTTGTCCTTCAACTAGGTTCTCCAGCAGCGCTTCGCGCTCTTCTGAATTTTCCTGCTCTAGAACTGCGCGGCGTGAAACGACCACGTTGTTACGGCGCTGATCGAGCTTAATGACCTTGAATTCGAGTTCCTTACCTTCCAAATGAGCAACATCACGTACTGGACGAACATCGACCAAAGATCCGGGTAAGAAGGCACGGATACCAGCGAGGTCAACTGTGAACCCACCTTTCACCTTGCCGTTGATGATACCCATCACGACAGCATTCTCTTCATGCGCTTTTTCGAGGTCGATCCAAGCTTCTGCACGCTTCGCTTTTTCGCGAGACAGGCGTGTCGCACCAAAACCATCTTCAACTGCGTCCAGGGCGACCTTGACCGAATCNCCGATCGCGATTGCAAGCTCACCTTGTTCGTTAGTGAATTGTGATTTTGGGATCGCTCCCTCAGACTTNAGACCTGCGTTGACAATTACGAAGTCTGGCTCAATTGCGACTACTGTAGCGTCAACGATGGCGCCTGGCGTCATGTCGATGTCGTTAAGACTCTGTTCAAAGAGTTCTGCGAAAGTTTCGCTCATTCAAATGTCCTATGGTTTCGGCTTTAAGCCGTCCGCCCGATCAGCCCAAACGGAGTTGGTTTTTTGATTTCAGTGTGCGTTCTTGCTGATGTCATCACTGAAATCTCATATGTTCTATGCCAAACCCGTTGCCCGGCATAGTTCTCGTACATCTACCGCCACTTGGGCAGCTGTTTTATCTGAACTATCAATCACGTACGCGTCGTCAGCAGGCACCAGTGGTGCCACCTTGCGCGTTCGATCCCGAACGTCCCGAATTTCGAGGTCACGCAGTATAGCGGAACGCTCAACTGTTTGAC
>PAFS01000054.1 GCA_002705325.1 Gammaproteobacteria bacterium
ACTCGCATCGACAGGGACCTTGACCAAAGCGGAATATGATGAGTCGCAGCTCCTGAAATCGGCGGAGGACGAACTGGATCGGAGCGCTTTCTTAAAGCTTCTGACCACGCAGTTACAAAATCAAAATCCATTGGATCCAATGAAAAACGAGGCGTTCGTCGCTCAATTGGCCCAGTTCTCGCAACTCGAAGGAATCACCAATATGTCCACGTCGTTGACTGACGTGGCCGATGTCATTCGCTCTGATCGGATCATGAGTGGCGCCAACTTGGTCGGTAAATCAGTGTTTGGACAAACTGGGCGGATCAGTACTGACGGGGAAACGCCAGAAAAAATTGAAGTTTCATTGCCCTACGGCGCAGAGCAGGTTGATATTGGTATTTACGACCTCGAATCGGGTGCCTTGGTGCGATCCATCGTGGCTGGTCCACAATCGTCAGGCATTGCCGAGTTTGCATGGGACGGGCGTTATGCGGATGGACAATCAGCGGTCCCAGGCGTTTATTTTATAGGGGCTTCAGCAACTATTGATGGCGCTGCCACCGATGTTACTCCCGGAACCTACTCGCAAGTAGAGACGGTCTCCTGGGATGCCCAAACGGCAAATCTGAATTTGAATTTAGTGGGTGGAGTTGTTCTTCCCATGGATCGAGTTACTCGAATTGGCGAGGGTGGATCTTCACTCGCCGGTAATGAATCAACGGGAGAATAAGCGATGTCATTCTTTACCTCATTGACGGGTCTAAATGCTGCAACGACACAGCTATCTGTGACCTCAAACAACATTGCGAACGCAGGGACGACAGGTTTTAAACGCTCGCGATCTGACTTCGGTGATATTTTTGCGACCTCTCCACTTCAGAAAGCATCGACCGTCGTCGGTCAGGGAACCGCGTTGAAGCAGGTTACCCAGGAATTCTCTCAGGGTAACATCGAGCTCTCTGGAAACTCCTTGGATCTTGCGGTTACTGGCGAAGGATTTTTTCCGCTACGCTCAGCTGACGGTCAGGATCTGTTCACTCGAAACGGTTCTTTCCTTCTCGATGAACAGAACACGGTGGTGAACTCCGCCGGACAATTTTTACGAGTCGCCTCTGTTGACTCCCTCGGTAAAGCTGACTTCCAAGCCGAGCTGGTTCCTTTGACCATTGCTCCAAATACTGTGGGACAAGCGATTGCCACTTCTCGAATTGATCTAGCGATTAACTTCCCAGCTGAATCGTTGCCGCAAACGACAGTGAATGAGTCGAATATTGAAACCATCAAACCATTTGATCAAAACGACCCAACGACCTACGCAAAGTCAGCTGCAGTCACCATCTTTGACGAAAACGGTAACGACTTCCTGCTGACCTTTTTCTACCGTCGGGTCGGGGTTGCGTCAGCTGAAGATCCATTTAACAAATGGCAAACCCATATTGTGCTTGGTGGACAGGAGATCGCACCAGCTCTCGGTCAGGCCACCGCAACTGACCAAACACCGCTGTACGTTGATAAATACGGCAACATCCTACCTGAGGATGAGTTACCGACAGCTGTTCGAAATAACGCGGTCTTTAGGAAATATATCTTGGATGATCTCGCTGATCCAAACTTGTCTGCAACGGCAAAGGCATCTGGCACATTGGTTGGATTACCCTATCTCACTGAGGAGGCAGGGGTTAACTTTGCGCCATCGGTTGCCTCAACTTCAATCTCAGTCGTTGAGGATGAGTTGGCAGACATCGGTGATACATCACACACGGTTGCCACCACAGCGATCGCATCGAATACGGTCACAGTGGCTGGTCACGGTCTGAGTACCGGCGATCGCGTCGTGTACGATGCGCAATCAGGAGCAACGGCTACCGGACTGATTGACCAAGCTGAATATTATGTTGTCAGAGAGAGTGCTTCGACCTTCAAGCTTGCGACAACTTACGCAAATGCTGTCGCAGACACTCCGGTCACCATGAACTTTTCTGGCGGTAATAACAGTCAAACAATTACCTATCGAGAAGTCGTTTCGTTAACCATGAAAAACTCTAACAATGCGGAACTCGCGACCCTTTCCACGGTCACTGCCGCGTCAGCCTCGATTGATTTGGTCAAAAACGGTGACATCGAAGCCAATGACCGTATTTCCCTGAAACTGACTGATGCCGATGGGACCGCTGTCAATATTTCGACTAGCGCACTAGCCGCTGACGCTTCGGTTACCGACATCGTTGATGCTTTAAATCGAGCATCAGCAGCCACTGCGGTTAATTTTGCGAGTATTGCGTCCGATACGATCACGGCGACAGGGCACGGTTACGAGACCGGCGACCGGGTTAAGTTTAACTTGCACGGCGGTACTGCGATCTCCGGCCTCACCGACGGGACCGAGTATTATGTCGTCAAACTAACGGACGATACTTTCAAGCTGGCGTCGACCTACGCGAACGCGACTGCGTCGGCAGCAGTGACCGTTGGCTCGATTACGAATACAGCAGCTAACACAACGGCAACATTTGATTCAGCTGAGGGAACTGGTCAGTACGTTTTTGCAACTGATACCAATGCCGATGGCGACGTGGTTGTTGCCTCTCGAATCGTCATCTCGCGTGCTGATGGAAAGAACTTCAGAATCGCATCCGATATCAGCAGGCACTCATTGTCTGGGGAGTCTGCCATCCACGAAAATGTCACACTGGAGAGCCCCGAGATTAGCTCGACTTCGACGGCACTGACTCAGAATGGAGCGCGGCTGGATACCAGTACAACGATCGAGGAGCTCGTTTCGGCGTTGAATCGGAGTGCCTCTGAAACCGATTTTCAGATTGAGCTCTCGACAACAGCCAATAACACCATTGATATCACCAAAGCTAACGGTACTAATTTTTCGGTGACTGCTGGTCGATTGCCGAACGGGACAACTGGTCTGTTGACCGCGTTGCAGAGTGAAACGCTAGCCGCGCTTGCAGAGGGTGGTGTCAGCGACGCAACCTCGAACGGAACGACTGCCCCAGATCTGTCGGCAGCGTTTGATTTAACAATCGATGAAGACCCGCTCGATCCGAATGCGACCAATTCGCTGACGATTGATCTGTCTGCTTTAAACGCACCGGTAAATGACGCCCTATCGGGAGATGAGGTTGCTGAGCAGATGACCAAGGAGATTAACCGTCAATTTGGTGATCAACGGTATTTCAATTTAAGCTCGGCGGCGAATCGACAGTTTCGGATGACCTTTGATCCGAATCCGAATGATTTGACTGCTGCTCAGGTGGTCGATATCTATATTCCTGCGTCGGCTATTTACACTGAGAAATCACTGGCGCAGGAGATTCAATCTCAACTCAGGGCTGCAACAGGAACACAGGTAGCTGTTAATTACAGTGGTTCGTCAAAAGGTTTCGTATTCTCCCCAGAGGATGATACGAGCCAGCTAACGATTTCAAACGTGCCTGCTTCAGCGTCGCTGACCGGTTCAGCGGTGCCAAACACACTCTTTGGCCTGAATACCCTGTCTTCCAACTTTACGTTGGACTCCCGCGGTCGCTATGCAGCAGAAGTGATTCCCAATGGAAGCCAGATCTTGGCTGATGCAGATCAACAACGGTATGGCATCAAGGTTGAATTTGTTCCTGATGACGAATCGGGGGGCCAGTTCACGATCTCGAGCGGTACAACGGGGGACGGCTCAGCGATACGGATTGAGAACATGTCTACCGCTGCCCGTACATACTTTGGTTTTGATCCAGACAGCGCCACGGCGAATGAACTTGAAGTTGTGGCGGTCGATCAGACCGTTGCGGTTCGCGGTGTTGAGTCCACCGCCGCCCGTGTTTTCGGAAAACCCGTGAGTTTCGATCCAGACGAGGCTTTCTTTGTCGATGATTTGACCAATGAGTTTACTGTGACTGTCGACACCGTAACAGAAACCTTCCGACTGCCGGTCGGCAACTATAACTTGAATAGCTTCAAGACCGCGTTCGAGAANCGGATNAANGCNATGGAAGATTCTCTTGGGAATTCNATCTCTGGNGTNCGNGTCAATTTTGATCAGGTTAATGAGATATTCCAATTTACATCCGGCACGACCGGCGACTCGTCGTTCTTGCAGATTTCTGGATCCTCTCGGTANGGGCTTGAGGATATTGAGTCGAGTGTTGGTCAGACATCAACATTCCGTAAGCCGGTCGCAGANCTAACAGCGAGCGGNCAGGACATCTTTGTCGCGAAGGANGAAAACGGAGTATTCCGCGAATATTCAGCCGACTTTACATCGGGACTATCGCCGCTCCCTGGCAACCGGACCTTTACCGAAGACCCAGAGTTCCGGCCACTGTTTTTGGATAAGGGTGAATTGACCTTTGATACGGCCGGTAACTTAATTTCTCCCCTCAACGGAATTTCACTGGATAACGTCGTTATCGGTGGTTCAGGTAACACGCTCAATATCGGTATTGATTATGTGGGTTCAACTCAGTTCTCGGGCGCTTTCTCGGTCAACTCGCAGAGTCAGAATGGCCAGCCAAACGGATCACTGGTCGCTGTCGACATTGCCGATGACGGTCTGGTGACAGCCTCGTATTCAAATGGTACNCAGGATCTGAAGGGCAAGATCGTTTTGTCCACTTTTTCGACACCCAACGGTTTGCGTCAGCTCGGTGATTCGACCTTCCTGGAATCCAATGAATCCGGGACCCCGACGCTTGGTGAACCAGGTGGCGCTGGGTTTGGCACGATCCGTGCTGGTGCACGGGAAAGGGCTAACGTCGATTTGACCTCGGAACTGGTTGACTTGATTACCGCGCAGCGGAACTTCCAGGCAAATGCGAAGGCTATCGAAACGTCATCAACCCTGACGTCAACGATTATTAACATCAGGAGCTAATGAGCTTCTAGGATTTTAGGAACTTGCCATGGATCGTTTGGTCTTTACAGCTAACACTGCAATGTCTGAATACCGACTCGATCGTCAAAATATGACACACGAGTTGGCGAACGTATCGACTACCGGTTTCAAAAAAGCTNTTCAAGTTGCGAATAGGGCGGTTCGTGTCGAGGGGGATGGATTTGATTCGCGGTTCTTGCCGAGAGCGATCACATCACCGAGAATTGATCTGGCGCATGGTGTGCGGCAATTTACCGGTCGTGCGCTTGATGTCGCGATGGACAATGANACCGTCCTTGGGGTCCTTTCAGAAAACGGTGAGCTTGCCTGGACCCGACGAGGCGATCTCAGCCAAGGATCTGAGGGNTTTATTCGCACGGGTGAAGGGTACCTGGTCGTCGATGACTCGGGGGCNCCCTTGCAGTTACCGCTNGGNTCNATGGTNTATGAGATCGCAGGNGANGGGACCATNTCAGTTATTGATCCCAATAACGTGGAAGCAGGTNCAGAGGAGATTGCGCGGCTAGGACTAAAAGATGCGTCGACCACTGATTTAGGGCGCCGCGAGGATGGCCTATTTAAGCCCATCAGCAATACAGAAGATGGATTTGACTTTGAGGCGGGTCCGGAGCCGGCCAGCTTGACGCCGGGATCACTCGAGGGCTCAAATGTCAACGCAGTCCATACGCTCGTTAAGTTTATTGACCACATGCGTTCGTTTGAAATGCAGACGAAAGTNATCCGCGAAATGAAAGATAACGATACCTCTGGCGCGTCGATGATGCGTTTATCGTAGGAGATAGAAAATGGAAGCCTCACTTTGGGTCTCAAAAACTGGTCTTGACGCACAACAGATGCGGATGACCGTGATCTCGAACAACCTGGCTAATGTGAACACGGTCGGCTACAAGCGCGATCGGGCAGTGTTTGAAGATCTACTTTATCAGAATATACGGCAGGCAGGTGGCTCAACTGGTGGTGATAACCAGTCACCCACGGGTCTGATGATCGGTACGGGTGTTCGGATTGTCGCGACAGAGAAAACACATACCCAGGGATCGATGATTCAGACNAAAAATGCACTGGATTTGGCGATTCAGGGTGAGGGAATGTTTCAGGTCCTGCAGCCTGATGGNACNTTCGNNTANACNCGGGATGGCTCATTTAAGTTGTCAGTCGATCGGGAACTCGTGACCTCCAACGGAATGCAACTCCAGCCCGTAATTACAATTCCCCAGAATGCTGAGTCAATTAGTATCGGCGAGGATGGTACGGTCTCGATTCAGCCATACGGAAATGCTGAAGAGCAGGTGATTGGTCAGTTATTGCTGACGCGCTTTGTGAATTACGCGGGACTCGAGCCCATGGGTAAGAACTTGTATCGAGAAACATCTGCATCGGGTGCGCCAGTCATCGGGGTACCTGATGAGGATGGTGCTGGCCGGATTGCCCAAGGTTCGCTCGAGGCAGCGAACGTGAATGTGGTTGAAGAGATGGTCAACATGATCGAGACGCAGCGTGCCTACGAGATTAATTCGAAGGCAATCTCTTCTGTCGATTCGATGCTTCGATTCTTGAACCAGAACTTGTAAGGAATTGATGTNATGCGTAANGTGATTCTGTCGTTAGGACTNATGGCTCTGNTNGGTTGCGTGGGACCCCAAAAGGTCGCCGGGCCTTCGCCTGAGTTTGCGCCGATTATTCCAGTNGCGACAAATCAATCGTCGATTCCAACAGGTTCGCTCTATAACGCGGCCTATTCAGACAGTTGGTTTGGGGAGAAGAAAGCATATCGGGTNGGNGACATTGTCACGGTAGTCCTCGATGAGTCNTTGGATGCCGANACGACAACGAAGAACACCGCGTCCCGCAANACNAANACTGATGTCTTNTCACCGTTACAGATAGCGAAGTGGGGCAGCCCAGGCGGANTTCTGTCGANNGANCTCCANGAGGANAACGANGTNTCGTCNACTGGNTCNGGCGTGATTGATCAGAGTGCNACGTTNNAAGGCACGATGACNGCCCAGGTNGTNGAGGTCTANCCGAANGGTAACCTNNTGATNCGTGGCGAGAAGATTGTCAATTTTTCNTCTGGATCAGANGTNGTACAAGTGAAGGGGATNATNAGACCTCAGGATATTCAACCGGATAATACGGTCCAGTCGAAACGATTAGCATCCGCGCAAATCACNTANAAAGGAGTNGGTCCTAANGCCAATGTGCAGAAGATACCTTGGGGTACAAATTTGCTGCTNAGTATCTGGCCATTTTAGGAGTCAACNATGAGGCTGTTTATTCTTTTCNTTGGTCTGTTAGCGTCTTCGTTGACGCTCGCGGATCGCATCAAAGATTTAACNACTGTGGCAGGGGTTCGCTCTAACCAGTTGATTGGGTATGGCCTAGTTGTCGGNTTGAATGCAACCGGCGATGGTGGCGCTGTTCCNTACACAGGGCAGTCTTTACGATCAATACTCGGCCGGCTTGGCGTCAATGTGGATGGTGTTCTCTCTGATTTTGATGTTGCTGGCACACAGGCCAACAGTATTCCTGCCGATAATGTCGCCGCGGTCATGGTGACAGCAACACTACCTCCATTTGCGAAGCCCGGACAAAATATTGATGTGAACATTTCAACCATCGGTGCAGCAACCTCGCTCCGTGGCGGGACTCTTATTATGACACGCCTGCGCGGTATCGATGGTGAGGTTTATGCGCTTGCTCAGGGTGCCTTGACTTCAACAGGTATTGAAGTCAATGCCGCTGGGGATGAGATTACCATCGGCGTCCCGACCTCTGGAAGAATTCCCAATGGTGCGACGGTGGAGCGGATGATCGAATCTCCGTTTAACCGCTCACAGCATATTGTCCTGAATGTCTCTAACGGTGACTTCACAACCTCAAAAGAGATTGTCGACAAGGTCAACACGGTTTTCGGCGAAGGGACGGCCTCGGCGATCGATGGTGTTTCAGTCGCAGTCAGGGCGCCCGAGGACCCGAATTCACGGGTTTCGTTTCTCTCGCTGTTGGAGAATCTAGACGTAATACCTGGCGAGCCTGCTGCGAAGATCGTGGTCAACAGCCGCACAGGAACGGTCGTGATCAGTCGGAATGTGAAGGTGACCGCTGCGGCGGTGACTCACGGGCCGATTACAGTGACTGTATCGGCCACCAACGAGGTCAGCCAGGCCAATCCCTTCGCTGATCAAGGCGAGACCGTGGCGATCCAAAACGCCGATGTGGCGATCGAAGAGCCCGCGAATAAGATGTTTCTATTTCAGCCAGGTGTTGATTTGAGGGAAATTGTCGACGCGGTCAACGAGACCGGAGCGACCCCATCCTCACTGATTGCGATCCTCGAGGCACTGAAGTCCTCTGGCAGTCTACGAGCTGAGCTTGTGGTGATCTGATGAGCGTCGTTTCTGATCCACAAACATCCTACGACTTCTCTGCCCTGGGTGCATTGAAAGCCCAAGCTGTCAGGGATCGGTCGAATGATGAAACGATCAAAGAGACAGCGAAGCAGTTTGAGGCGATGTTCCTTCAGATGATGCTGAAGTCGATGAGAGATGCCGTCCCTCAGGGTGGCTTGTTTGATTCAAAGGAAACGCAAACCTTCGAACAGATGCTGGATCAGCAATTTGCGCTTGCAATGTCTGAGAGAGGCTCGACCGGCCTCAGTCAGATGGTCGAGCAGTTCATTCGTCGATCGCAGGGGACCGCTGACATTGAACCACAGCAAAAAAATTTGAAGCTTGAGACGCCGTCACCGACTGCACTTCCCTTGGTCAATGAATCGGATAAATATCGTATTCCTGAAGGGGNAACCCAAAATTTTCTGCTGCTTCGTGATCAGTTGCGTCTTAAAGGAGCCCAGTGATGGCCGACCTGTTAGCAATTGGATCAAGCGGCATCAACGTCTATCAGCGAGCCTTGGCAACGGTATCGAACAACATTGCCAACCTCAACACGGATGGTTACAGTCGCCAAACGACCGAGATCAGACAGAACCAGCCAAAAGAGGCAGGTGGTGGATACATCGGAACGGGTGCCTATTTCGATCGCGTTTCACGTCAGTATGACGGTTTCCTTGAGTCGTCGCTCCAACAAGCAACGGCAGATCTTGAGTCACAGGGCGCAGCGGTTGAATATACCAGCCGTCTTCTCGATATCCTCGGTGACGAACAAATTGGCCTGACAGGCGCCTTGAATAAATTTTTTGCGTCAGCGAAATCGCTGTCGACAGATCCAGCTTCAACGGCCCTACGTGGCGCGATGCTGCGNGAGTCNGACGCACTGGTTTCACGGTTTCAGAGTCTGTCGGGGCAGCTCAAAGATCTGGGCGATCAGTCGTTATCTGCGCTCGAGGCAAACGTTCGATCCGCAAACGCGATTGCAGGTCAGCTGGCCGAGATTAATCGTCAGATGCTGAAGAAGAGCACTGAATCTGATCAGGCCCCAGAATTACTGGACAGACGTGATCAGCTACTCAGGGACCTTTCCGAATACGTCCAGATCANAGCNNCGTTTGATCAAAANGGTTCCGTGACCGTGTCTTTGACTGCGTCTCCTACTAAGGGGGTGATGGTCTCCGGAACGAGATCGTCTTCGCTATCGGTTAGCCCGAACGCGGTCGATCGAAGCCGCCTCGAGTATCGTCTCCAGGGGGAGCTCCCGAGCGAGACGCTGACAGGTATTCTTAGCGGAAGCGTATCGGGTTACGCAAACTTTTTTGAAAATACCCTGGTTTCGGTGACCCAAAAACTGAACCAGCTCGCCGAGGTCTTAGTCGAAGAGGTCAACACGATCCAGACCACCGGACTCAATGCCTCGGGGAATCTAGGTAGCGAATTTTTTGAGGTTGTCCCGAGCTTCGATATTGACAGGGGTGCATCGTCCGGGGACTTTCAAGTCGAGGTTTCGGTCACCGATCCTGAGACCTACAAATCACGACCAATCACCGTCGCGTTCGATGGACAGCAGGGCCTATGGTACGCGAAAGATGAGACCGGGGCACCGGTCTTCGCAGACAGTTCTGGGTTGGTCGAGGTCTCCGGTATACGGGTCCGAGTCACCGGGACTTCGAATGTCGGCGACCAGTTTACTCTAACCCCTGATACCGGAGCCGCTAGGGGACTCAGGCTGGCGTTGCGGGACGGTGATGAGATTGCAACCGCCTCTTTGTTTCGAGTAACTACCAGTCAAAAAAACAATGGCGTCACAGACCCGCGGGTGAGTTTTAACCACCCCTCACCGATCGATATGGCCTCCGTATCACTGGCGGCACTCTCAACCGGTCGACCCGTGCGCGTTGAGGCTTCGAGCGCCGAGCCCCTGACGGTTATCAATGCAGGTAAATCGTCGGTGAACTTAAAGCTCGATCCTGGCGCGGGCTCGAATATCTCTGTGCAGATGATTACCACAGACGGTCGGCATATTCTCGGACATGTGGGAAACGTTGAGCAGCGTATTGCGATGGTCGAGAATTTGCCACAGTTTGCACCGAACGCCACCTACAACAGCGACTACCTCAATCAAAGCGGTGCCGACGCCTACAAGGATCTCGACGTATTTTACGGGGCTCGGGCGGAATCCTCTGCAGTCACCCAGCTCAAACCGATCAGTAGCCTTTTTTTCGAGGCCCCATCTGGAACTGATTTTTCCGGCGGTGGTTTGGATCTTACGTTGGAGCCCGTGTCACCGAATGATCGGCTGGGGCTCGAGAATTCTCGGTTTGCTGACCCGACACTCGGCGAAGTAACGGCAGTGAACAACATTATCTACCTCGGCGATGGCGACGCCACGAAAGTATTGGGCACCCTAGAATCCACCTATGACGGCGACGCGCAAACTCTGAGGATTCTTTTCTCTGACAACCTTCCGGCGGGTGTGTTGACAGATGAGCTAGCGGCGCGTGTTGCGAGCCTCGTGACCTACAGCAACGGCGAAGATTTAGTCGGCAGCTCGAATCCCGTTAAGAAGCGACTAACCGCTGAACTATTTGATCAAAACCAGAGCCTCAATCTGGTACAGGGCCGCGACTTTGTGACCTCGACATTGGTTGAGGCCGGTCAGGTTGTTACGAACTCCAGTCAATATGCGGCTAAGCTTGCTACTGGAAACCTCGGATACGCGTCGGGCGCCGGTCGGGTGCTCATTGAGCGTGGCGACTTGACCCTCAATGGTATAGCCCTCGGAGAACTCGTTATTAATAGCTCCGGGATCTTATCGGCGGCCGATGCCATGGGATGGATCAATGCCGCAAATACCGGGGTGAGTGTTACTGCGGCTAACCTGATTGAGATTCCCAGCGAATCGTTGCGCCTGGAAACGGGTATCGGGCTCGAGATCAACGGTGTGGAAGTTCAATCTCTGGCGCTCGGTTCGACGCTTCGTTTTGATGATGAGGACGATCTTGTTGCGTCGATCAATGCCGTGTCTGTCAGCTCAGGTGTGTTCGCTCGGAGGAAAGAGAACGGAGATCTCGTGCTTCAGAACGTTGACGAAGGCGGCGACAATATTACCATCGATGGAAGTATCGCGGGTGCTGGCCAAAACTCGCTTGGCATTGCGAGTAAGGCCTACATCGGATCGCTGACCTTTGAGCTCCAATCGGGCGATGGACAACCGATCGAGTTTAGGTTGGGTGAAGCCGGGAAACCGTCAGACTTAAACCTCCTCGGTATGAACACCGAGATCGAGTTGAGGGGTGAGATCGATGAGGATATCCTGGTATTTGTCGGTGGAAATGGCGGCGGAACAGTTCAAGCATCGTCAGTGGATGCCGCTAGCCAGTTTTCTGAGGGCCTTAGGAGCCGGCAGTTTGAGTTTGAGTTTGTGGCCGATGACCGATTTAGAATCAGAGACTTACGTTCAGACACGGTGTTAGCCGAGCGTTTGTATAGCGGTGAATTGAGCCTCACCTATCAAGGGATCCAGATCGACCTGGACGCGCCTGCCGCTCTTGGTGATACCTTCGTTGTCGATGGTAATAACCTCGGCCCAAATGGCACGTTCGACGGTCAGGGCAACAATGGGAACATCCTCCGAGTCGTTGATCTCGAAGCTGATCCAGTGATGGACGGGGCACTGACGCTATCGGAGAGCTACCTGAAATTTGTCGGGGACGTCGGTAACGAGGCGACGCAGTCGGCAATCGCCCGCGATGCGCTCGAGATTATCCAGACACAGGCAATCGAGGCCCGCGACAGGGTATCCGGAGTCAACCTCGATAAGGAGGCCGCCGACCTGATTCGCTTCCAGCAAGCCTACCAAGCATCAGCGCAGGTGATGCAGGTGGCGACCAAATTATTCGATACCGTACTGCAGGTAAGGTAGGGGTGAGCTATGACGATTTCTACGACTCTTTTATTTAATCGCGCAGTGTCTCTTATGGGTCGCCAACAGTCGGCGCTTGCAGAGTTGCAGGAGAAGGTCTCGACGGGTAAGGAGCTTGTCCGTTCATCAGATTCGCCTGAGCTTGCGGTCAATATTGCCCGAATCAAGTCGTCAATCGGTGAGATGGATGCATTTAAGAGCTCCCTCAACGCTGTTAACGACCGGCTTCGGATCGAGGAGAGCTACCTCGACGGGGCGAAAGACGTCCTGATTAAGCTGAAGCAGCTGACCCTTCAGGGCGCCAATGCCTCCATGTCAGGCAGAGATAAAGAGGTCCTGGCGCTCCAGGTCGATGAGCTCATCGCGGAGATCAAGAACCTTGCTAACGGCACCGACGCAAACGGAAACTACCTCTTTGCGGGGTCTCGGGTGACGACGCCCCCTTACATCGAGGACGCAGACGGGATCATTCGATACCATGGCGATAACTTCAGGCCGAATATCGACTACACCGCCAACCGGCGGTCTGCGATCGGTCGGAACGGGATCGATGTGTTCAGACCTGTCTTATCGGGGCAATCCACAGCACCCACCCCTGGGATTCATCAGATCAGCTTGACTGGGACACTGGAGCCCGGCGACGTGTATACCTTATCGATTGACTCCAACGAGTTTAATTATGAGGTCCGCCCCGGTGACACAGCGGCTGGGGTTCTCGATAGCATCGCCCTACAGGTCAATGACTTAGCCTCGCAGGGCGTGATTGAATCGGTTACCGCCGACCGCGACGGCTCTAACTTGATTCTCTCGACACTTGACGGTGCGACGAGGACTGTCTCGGGCTCAACTCGGAACACCAGCGAGGGAGTCGATGATCTGAGTGTAAGTCTAGATTTGAATCCGGACGATACCTATCGGTTGAGCTTGGAGGGTACCACCGAACCTGGCGACCAAGTCGCTCTATCAATCGGAAACCGGTCGTTGAGCTACGTGGTCCCCGGAGCGCTCGGGCAAGCAGACAGATCCGTGGTCATGCGCGATTTTGTGACGCAACTCAATCAGTCTGGCTTATTTTCTGAGTCCGTCGATATCTCGATCGATCCGTTTGACGAGACTCAGGTGATCTTGACACCGACCAGAGCCAATATTGGAGACGTGAGCGCATCAACCGTAGAGCGAACCTCGATCAACGATCAGGGACTCTCTATTTCGTTGACCCAGGAACCACGCCGTGCATTGCCCGAGCGTGTTGAGTTCTTCCACTCACTCCAGGAAGTCTCTCAACTGCTTCGAAACGGCACACAGGACGAGATCCAAGGGAAGCTCGATCACCTTGATCAGATGCTAGACATCGTGACCCTATCGCTGGCAGATATCGGATCAGAGATGGGTTCTATCGAGGCCGAAATTTCAATCAACGAGGACATAAAGCTACAACTGCAGACCACATTATCCAGTCAGGAAGATCTTGATTTTACCTCGGCCATCACCGAGCTTCAGGCAAAAATGATGTCCCTCGAGGCTGCACAGTCATCTTTTGCGAAGATCTCACAGCTGTCCGTATTTGATTACATTCGTTAGTGATTCGAGATAATCGTATCGGCGGCTATCCGAGTCTGTCTAAGCCTTTAATATAAAGAGTCGACTATCGACTGCCTCGCGGCATGCAACGGCCGCTCAAAAAGAAGTGTATGCGACCGATTTTGGATACCCTCAAAGGCCCGTTTAGAGCGAATTAAGCAGACCCTTTGTCCCTAAACGAGTTCTCGCAAAAACCAGAAGGCGGCAAACCCTGTCGGGATGCTGACAGCTCGCCGGCAACTTATGTCCCTGTGTTGATTTTTCTGGTTTGACCTGGGTTGGTTGAGCCAACCATAAATCCCGAAAGCCAGATTTTACAGCAGTTCACCACGAATCCCACGATTGATTTTGTAAATTGGCATAGAAATCGCTTAAGGATCCGTGAGGAAATTTTTTACCGAGGCACGACTTACTGAGGTGTCCGGTTGATGAGGAGCAAACTCATGGTACTAACGGTTAACACCAACGTCTTAGCACTGAACGCACAGCGGCACACGGCGGCCACTCAAGATGAGATGGCGTCTGCGATGGAGCGTCTGGCTTCTGGTAAGAGAATCAACAGCGCGGTCGATGACGCGGCGGGTCTTGCAATCACAGCGCGGATGGAGGCCCAGATCTCTGGCCTTGCGCAGGCGGTGCGTAACGCCGGGGACGCGATCTCACTGGTCAACACCGCCGAGGGTGCCCTGCAGGAAACAACCAGTATTTTGCAACGGATTCGTGAATTGGCAATCCAGTCAGCGGGTGGTGCGCCATCCAACGCGGACCGTGTAAATCTCAATAAGGAAGTGGTTCAGTTACAGGAAGAGCTGCTTCGTATTACGACGACCACACGCTTCAACGGCGAGCTCCTCCTCAACGGTACGTTCCACGATAAAGATTTCCAGATCGGACAAACAAACAACGAAGAAATTTCAGTCAATATCGGTGACCTTCGACCAGAGCGGATCGGTGCCTATACACAAAATACGCTCGATAATGTCGGTTACATCACTGTCGGCGACACGGTCTCTAACCTGACAAACGGAGTCAATCAGCAAACGCTGACTGTCGCTATTGGTTCTGAGGTCCCTCGGATCGTTGCGGTTAATCAGGGCGACAGCGCACGCGTGATCTCTGACAAGTTGAATCAGTCAGGGGCCCAGGTGAACTCAAGGGCGACGACCACGCTCGATGTCTATGTCACGGGTGAAGGAACCTTCTCATTCTCGCTATCTTCCGACTCTGCGCCAGACTTAAGCGACGTCGTAACGGTCGGTGGGACAGCTGCGTCCAAGGCGCGATCCATGGCCGCTGAGATCAACGCGAAGTACTCAGAGCACAACATCTCAGCGTCGGTCGAGATCGATGATGATGGGAATGATTTTGTTCGGATGTATCAGAACCAGGGATACAATATCCAGATTGATGACTTCGTCACTGCCGGTACCACCGGGCTTGATTTCAATGGTGACGGGGTAGCCGAGGTTACCGGTTCAGTGAACAAGACGGCAGCTATTGCAGGTGGTCAGATCATCATTGATGCGCCCGATAGCTTCCTGATCTCGTCGGACGACACCGACAACACGATCCTCGTTGGTACGCGTGCGTCGCTCGAGGTTGCGGGCGCGAACTCGGTCCCGACCGATTACCAGGATTTGACGTTTGACGTCACAGTTAATGGGACCACGGAGACAATCACCCTGGCCGCTCCACCGCCCTCAACCCCGGTTGATGCGGTGAGCGCAATCGTGCCGATGGAGTTCACATCGACCCAACAGACGCAGGAGGCGTCTGGGCAGCAGATCGGTGCGTTTAGACCCGCGACATACTCGGTCGGTCCGATTACGGTCCGCACGGGCAACGATACCGGAGACGAGACCACGCAGTTCTCGTTGAATGTAAACAGCCTCGGTCGCCAGGATTTCGATATTGCACAGGCCCTGACAGATCTCGGTGTGACGTCGACAGGTGCTCCAGACACGGTAGCTACGGGTAGTGTTAACACTACAACCAACCGAATCACGATAACTGCTCACGGCTACGAAACGGGCCAACGCCTAACTTACGATAACGCCGGCTCCACGACCCTCTCGGGATTAGCTGACGATACCGATTATTTTGTGATCAAGATCGATGACAATACGATCCAGCTGGCTGAGACCTATGCGGAGGCGACGGCCTCAACGGCGGTTCCCATTGTCCTAGATGGTACAGGTAACTCTGCCCAGACATTTACCCCAAACGCGTCAATTACAAAGGCACAGTTCGTTTCGGCGATGCAGACGACGATCGACCAGAATGGTCTCCTGACAGGGGATCACGCGGTGACAGTCTCAGTCAATAGCACCGGTCAGGTGGAGCTGACGGTCGCAGGCGGAGCGGGAACGATTGTGTTCGAGGAACACTCCAACCAGCGTGCCCAGTCCGTTAAGACTATCGCCACAGCTGACGTCGATTTAACCGCGGACACGATTACCATCACCGGCCACGGGTTTGTGACGGGTGACGTTCTGACATATGCCAACGGTGGCGGTGCGGACCTCGATCAGAGCGGGTCTGCTATCGGAACGGCATACGTTATCCGGGTTACTGACGACACGATCAAGCTCGCGAGTACGGCACAGAACGCGTTTGCGGGGACGGCCTACGATTTGGACGACGTCGGTAACGACGCACAAACCCTGACCAAGGCGGTCGGGGACGGCATGGCAGCGACATTGACACAGAGTTCGAAGCCCGGTACCGGAGCTTCTTCAGAGTCTGGCACGGGCGGCTCGATCGTGCTTGGTGCCTCAGATAATGTGACAAATGGTGACTCCGCGACCCTAGGTGCGGTTAAGCCTTTCGGTGTTGACACAATTACGATTGCAGGAACAGACGCAAACACTGTCGCGACATCTGCGGTTAGTACGGCGAACAACACGGTCACCATCACCGATCATGGCTACGTGACGGGGCAGAAGCTGACCTACGATGATGGGTCTGGCACCCCGGCGATCGCTGGTCTGACCGACGACACAGACTACTACGTGATTAAAATTGATAACGATACGATTAAGCTGGCGGCTACCTACGCAGACGCAGTCGCGGGTACGAACCTGGTAATCACAGGCACGGGCAACAACGCCCAGACATTCACGAACTCCAACGATACCTTCACACTAGCTATTAGCGGTGGGGCGCCGACTACGCTAGACGTGGCAGACGATACCTATTACTCGTTGGATCAGTTGGCGACAGCGATACAGACCGCGATTGACGATAGTCCTTTCGCGCGGACGGGCGATTTCCCAATCGTCGTCAGTGTGACGGAGGATTCCAATGGAGACCAAGGGATTACCTTCTCTAGCGCCGACGGGTACAGCATCGAGCTGGGTGGAACCGAGTTCTTGTCGGACGCGGGTGCCCTGAATATCAATCCGGCACGCACGGCTCCAGACATCGGCGCGCTAACCGACCGCACCTACGCGGCGACACTCAACACTGACACGATTGCTACGGGAGACGTCGATACTGGCGATAACCACATCACTGAGACCGGCCACGGTTTGCTGACCGGGGACGTCGTTAAATATAACGCCAACGGCAGTACAGCTATTACGGGATTGACCGACGGACAGTACTATTATGTCATCAAAGTCGATGCTAACGACTACAGGCTGGCGACTTCAGAGGCCAATGCCACCGCTGGGACTGCAATCGGTTTGACCGGCACTGGTAACGCATCGCAGACCTTTACAAACATTACCTCGGACAAAGAATCGAAGCTCGCGATAAGTGTTAACGGGAGCAGCTTCATCGATATTGATATCGCCAACCAGCTGACATTGGCTGGAGCGGACGCAACCGTGACAGGTACTGAGTTTACAACGGCACTCCAGGCCGCGATTAATGCCAGTGCTGCCTTTAATGGCGATAACGCGGTCACCGTGTCAATAACAAACGCAGGCCTTGTCAATCTTGCTGTAGCAGGCGGCTCGGGTACGATTATCGTTCGGGAGCACAGTGACACCATCGCGGCCGGCACAAACGGCCTGGTCGAGACCTTGACCGGACGGAACGCGAATGAGGATCACGGGACACTGTCAACAGTTTCAAACGGCGGGGCGTCTCAATCATCGACCACCGGCTCGCTGACCCTCGGGTCAGAGGCCAACGCGGCGTTGGCCATCGACAACCTGACTTCGTCTGACGCGAATTATGTGAAGACCTTCGGGTCCGATCCGATTACGCTCGACGCGACCAATAATACTCTGGTGCTATCGATAAACTCTGGGGCTTCGACGTCCGTTGATGTCGCCGTAGGCACCTATACGACGATGGAAGACTTCGCCGCGGCGATCCAAACCGCAATTGATGCCAGTCCACAGTTAACCGGACAAGCGACGGTTGGCTCGTTGCAAGACTCTTCAAGCCCCTACGCACATGGCATTACACTTACACAGCCTAGCGGTTACTCAATCGCGTACAGCGGGACTCTTATTACAGATTCTAACGCCTTGAATACAACCGCCGGGACCATCGCCGCCCTGACGACTACGCCAGCTGGTGAGGCCGCGAGCCGTTCAACTGTGGCGGCCGGGGCGTATTCTAACGGGATCGATCTGAGCGCCGATAACACCATTACACTCGAGGTCGTTGATAACGTAACCGGTGCGATCCGTAATGAAAGCCTCACCCTAGGAAGTACGTCTGGCTCTGTCTCATTCTCCGACTACGTTAACTTAGTTGCGACGGCAGCCAATACAGCCTTTACAGCTGATGGTTATACGTTTTCCGCCGCAGGTTCAGGTTCATCTCTTACGCTAACAATGGTCCCCGCTGGGGACTACACTGTCTCGATAGTGGGGGCTTCTGTGACGCAGGGGCTCGGTGCAGCCGTATCTGCCACGGGGACGCCCTCGAACATGGACGGCTTCGCGTTTGAGTCCATGAATGATGTGGTGACAGAGATGAACGCCGAGTTTGCAACCGCAGGCCTCGGTCTGGTCGCAGCGTACAGCCGCGGCGGGGACACCTTTACCTTCACGGTAACAGAGGGTCGCGCGGATGCCTCCAATACGCTCGCATTCTCGGGAGCCGAGCTAGCGAGTGTCGGATTTACTGGTGACCTCACGGCTGTCGGCGGGGGCACAGAGCCGACGGAGACTGTCCGCTACGTGTCTCAGATCGATATCTCGACACGTGACGAAGCGTTATTAGCGATGACCGTTGTTGATGCCGCCCTGGAGACACTTGCCTCGAACCGGGCTGGACTCGGTGCGGTGGCAAACCGGCTGGAGTCTACAATCTCTAACCTGATGAACATCTCGGAAAATACCGCCGAATCGATGTCGCGGGTGATGGATGCCGACTTTGCCGCCGAATCCACACGGCTGGCGAGGGCCCAAATTCTGCAAGAGGCCTCGGTTGCTATTCTCGCCCAGGCAAATGCCGCAGCTCAAAGCGTATTAAAGCTTCTCAATTAAGCGCCGATAAACTGATTAAACCAGGACCTTGTAAATGGCAACAGTTGACTATCTCTCGGCGTTGGGCGCCGGATCCGACCTAAACACGACCGACCTTGTGAACGGTCTTGTGGAAGCGGAGCGTGCACCGAGGGAATCGTCGCTTAATTCTAAAATTGATGGAGCAGAAGCAGAGATCTCGGCATACGGCGAGGTGTTGGCTGCGATAAGTGGACTAGAGACCGCTTTCAATAACCTAAACGATACGAGAGATTTTTCCGATTACAGGACGAGTCTAACCGGTAATTTAACATCCGATAGTACACCGGCGTTCACGTTTACCGAGTCGGCATCGATTTCCTCGCCAGGGGTATTTTCGGTCGCTGTATCATCAATAGCGAAACCAGAGCGACTCGGATCAGATTTACAATTTGATTCCTTGACTTCATCAATAAATGGCGGTGAAGCGTTTGTTATAAACCATACCGATTCAGCGGGCAAAGTGACTTCGGTGAACATCTCGACACCTACCCCTGAAGGCGTAGTTAGCGCGCTGAACGCTGCAAATTTAGGCATCACTGCATCTACGATTGATACTGGGAACGTAACAGGTGGACGGTACAAAATTGTTGTGGCGAGTGATACGGGTGCTTCTAATTCCTTCACTTTGAATGTTGGAGGAGTCGGCGCCAATACTAAGACACTGACAACGAGTGGGGTGGACACTAGCACAGACAGGATTACGTTAACGGGACATGGTTTCGTGACGGGCGATGTCCTCACTTACGATGCGAACGGCGGGACAGCAATCGCAGGTCTAGCGGACGCGGTCGCCTATCACGTCATTCGTGTTGATGATAATACCTTCTCCCTAGCCACCTCAGCATCAAACGCATCGGGTGGCACAGCAATTGACATAACCGGTGCTGGAAATAATTCACAGACGTTTACCAGCGAGTCAATCGGTACAACCTCTACGGTAGCGACGTCTGCTGTCACTATCTCTACGCCCACCGTTGCGACGACCGCAGTCTCTACCACTGACGATAGTATTACACTCAGTGGCCACGGCTATTCGACCGGCGATGTTATTAAGTATCGTGCACAATCTGGAACAGCAATCGCGGGTCTGACGGACGAAGTCGAGTACTTTGTGATCAGGGTCGACGCTAATACGTTCAAACTTGCGACGACCTCTGCCAACGCGACAGCCGGAACGCAGGTTGATCTAACCGGAACGGGAAACAATGCGCAAACTTTCACGGGTAACGCTAACGACGCGATAACGATAAGCAGCCACGGCTACGTGACTGGCGACAAAGTCCTTTACAGTACCTCGGGTGGCACGGCTCTCGGTGGGCTCACAGACGCGACCCTCTATAGCGTCATTCGCGTCGATGATAATTCCTTTAAATTAGCGACAACATCAGCAAACGCCGCGGCCGGCATCAATATTGATTTAACCGGAACGGGAAATGGGTCGCAGACTTTCAGGGGGCCAGCAAATTCGTTCTTAGGGACCACCGCTGTATCAACAACAGCCGACACGTTAACAATGACCGCCCATAACTATTCGACCGGCGACATTATTACCTATAATGCGAATGGTGGTACTGCAATTGGCGGATTGGCGGACGCGACGGCTTACCATGTCATTCGCGTCGATGCGAATACGATCAAACTGGCGGCATCGGCCGCAAATGCTACGGCAAACACACACATCGACCTGACGGGAACTGGAAACAGCGCCCAGAGCTTTTTTGGACGCGTCGGTTTGTCCTTCGGTGACAGCCTCAGTACTGCAAGCGACGCCACACTCACAGTTGACGGAGTCAGCATAACCCGAACAACGAACTCGGTTGCCGATGTCATACCCGGCGTAACCTTAGAACTTATTGCTCCCACATCGAGCACCGCTTCGCTCACAATATCCCAGAGCACGGCGGAGGCTGACCTTCGTATCAGGGCCCTGGTTGACGCCTTCAATTCGTCCAAGTCTGTTTTTGACGATCTGGGTAAGGTGGGAGGTACAAATGCTAATTCAGGAGTACTAGCGAGTTCCGGAACACTTAGGTTCGTTCAGGATCGAATCGAACGTTTGTTTACCGCCGCGTCCTCTACGGCCACGACCAACCTGACATACCTAAACGACATCGGTGTTAGCTTCAATCGGTACGGGAGCCTGACCATAGACGAAACGCGTCTGAGTTCTGCGCTTTCCAGTAAATACAGTGATATCGTGTCAATTTTTTCTGCAGACACGAATAATCAATCCAGTTTTGGAACTGCCTCCCGCGGTCTGGCGGGTGACGCACTTAAAACCATTAGCGACCTTGTGGCCACGGACGGTCCAATCATGACTGCCACATCAAATCTAGAGAGTAGGGCCAAAGATTATACAGAGGATCTGGCTGAGCTAGATCGAAGGATGGAAGCCATCAAGGCCCGCTACATAGCCCAATTTACGGCTATGAACGCCGCTGTTGACCAAATCAATAGCACCAGAGACTACCTTAAGGACGCACTTGCCGCTCTGCCTTTTACGAACAAGGATTAAAAATTTTCTAAAGGTATTACTCTTGATGCCGATCTGTAAGATACTAGAAGATCAGTAAGGGTAGAGATCTAGTTGTGAATAGGCTGAGC
The DNA here is from genome assembly GCA_002705325.1 of Gammaproteobacteria bacterium. The sequence continues at coordinate 21,856 of PAFS01000054.1, forward strand.
GGTGATGGTTATGAGTACAGACGTTGGACTTACAGGAGAATCGATAGCTTCGGCGAATGCATCGAGCGCGCAACAGTCTAATGCCAGGAAATCGCCCGTTGCCAAGCCTCCCGAAGTGAGTCAGGCAGCTGACGTCGAGGTTGCAGAAAATTTGGAAACCAGAAGTCGTGATGTTGCCAAGGTGAAGGAGACGGCCAAAATAGCCGCAGAGCAGAGTTTTTCGGTTGATCAAATGAAGGACACCGTTGAAAAGCTGAAGGCGGCTTTGCCAGACAAGGCGAGCTCCCTAGATTTCAGGGTAGACGAAGTGTTGAATCGACCGGTCGTGTCGGTAATTGATGCGAAGTCTGGAGAGGTTGTCAGGCAGCTTCCCAGTCACGAGGTCGTGCGGGCCGCGCACAATATCGAGATCATGCGTGGAATATTATTCGATAAGAACTCCTGAGAAATTTGTATAGGCTAACCCGGCGGGCATGCTCTGGAACGAAGGTGCAAATTATCTCGCTCGACCGCCGCGCTTTGGTATCAATGTCTCGGTCCGACGTAAACTGGTGATACAGACTGCTGATATCCTTCCAGTATCGTTTGAAACTCGAATGATTGGGTCTCTCCCAGAAAGTCGACGAAGTTCTTTTGTAGGTGCTCGGCCAGCTCGGTCGGTATTTCCATCTTTCCTTGTTCTTGCCTGAGAGACAGTAGGCTCTCTAATTCGACAAGTTGATCCGGACTTAGCCGTTCCATAGCTGATCTTGATCCCCACAAGCGAGCGGCTTTCAGTCCTTCGATGAAAACGTCCTTGACAGGATTTTTCTGATCTTCAATGCACACCGTTTCAAGTATACTTAGGATCTGATTGACGCTTCGGTGCGCCTCTAATGTCTCATAAAAGCTGGGATTTGCGATGATATATTGCGACCTTGAGCTTTCGGGTCGAGGCATCCCGAGCATACCCTCGTAAGCAATCCAAAATGCGTCCTGGTCCTCTTTATATAGTTCCATCGGGAGTATTACTATCTCGGCATCATACTTTTGCCAAGACGTCACCAGAGCCCTGAGATCGAGGTTTTTTTCTATCGATACCTTAAACTCTTGGACATAGCTTTCAACACTCAGTGACCCACCCTCCTTAAGCATCTGAGCATAGGCGGAGCGGATCCAGTCTACCGGGTCTCTGATTACGATGAGAATTTTGTCAGCCAGTGGTCCAAACATCGTTGCCAACAGTTGCTGCCGTTTAGGAATGTGTTCCGACAATTCTGGCATATGGCAGAACCAGCTGGAGGCCAATCCTTCCCCGCTCATGACTTGTAGTCCATCGTTAGGCTCAAAACCGAAAGGGGGTCCTGAATTTCCTAAGTGAGCAACTAAGGCATCGATGTTATCCCTATGTTGATCAAAAAATGAATCAGTCTTGCTCGTTACGCCCTTGGGATCGATTGCCACGTAGTTTTCAGAGTTTGCCCACAGCGCTTGGAGTGTCGATGACATTGATTTGGCGAGCCCGATATGGACTAACTTCGAGGGGTGTTTCATTTACTGGAGCTTCCATTGGTTGTCGAAGTGAGGCCCCGGATGGTTCGAGCGTAGCACATCCGGATTTACTTGATGCAGTGTACGGCAGAGCGAGCAACGTTTCACCATCCTCGGTCTAATTGACGCTTGAGCGTGCATTTTCACCTATTTGATGGAGAGGTATTAATGCCTCCTGCGCTGGTGTCAACTGCGTCTCCAGGTTTGAGGAGCCGCTCCTCTATCGCTTATACGCGAATATTATCCCTGTTCTTATGCCGGATATTGCCACGTCTTGGCGGATTTTTGCCGTCCGACGGACGCGCCTGCCTGAAATAATGTCTAAAGAGGCTAAAGCTTTCCGGAACGGCGCCGATAAACGTCCCAACGGCGGCAATTTCATGCCGAAGTGTTTAACAGTAAAAAAGAAAGGGGCGCAATCATGGCACTCGTAGTAAATACAAACGTACCGTCAATTTCATCTCAACGTTATTTGATGGAATCTCGTCGGGAAATGGAGACGTCGAT
>PAFS01000055.1 GCA_002705325.1 Gammaproteobacteria bacterium
CAACCTGTCATTTGTGATTGGTTCCGAGGCTGTTTTAGTCGTTAACGGTGGCTCCAACAATGCGCTCGCAAAAGCGTTGCATGGTGAAATCAAAAAAGTCACCGATCTACCAATCAAGTATGTCATCAGTGAAAACGGTCAGGGGCATGCAACCTATGGCAATCACTATTGGAACAAACAGGGTGCGACTTTGATTGGCCACGTGGATGCACAGCACGAACTTGATGAAAAAGGGTTTGGTGGATTGGCTCGGATGCACGATTACGCGAAAGAGTTGGCCGAGGATACCGAGTTGGTGAATTTTGACATCACGTTTGATGATCGATATGAGGTCGACCTCGGCGATCTATTGGTGATTGCCAAGGAGTACGGATCGGCGCATTCTCCCGGCGATGTGACCGTCTTAGTCCCTGCAGAGAAAGTCGCATTAGCCGGCGATATGGCGTTTCATGTGCGTATGCCGCCAATCTTTGACAACACTGATACCGCNCTGTGGATTGAGAGTTTTGATCTGTTTGCTGATGAAGTCGCCNATTGGACGATTGTTCCAGGGCATGGCGGACCAACGGANATTGCGACGATCACTGAAGGTACCCGTGATTATCTCGTCTTNCTGCGTGGTAAGGTTGAGGAAATTTTNGACGAAGGNGGCTCACTGGATGATGCTTACAAAATCGACCAGAGCCAATATAAGNATTGGCACACCTACGATGAACTCGCAGCGCGCAATGCCGGTCGCGTGTTTGAGCGGATGGAGTTTGAGTAACCGCTAGGGGGTCAGGAAATGGGTGATCAGTGTTTTGAGCGTTGTATCACCCGGCTCTCCAAAATGCTTCTGAGCACGTCCGCCCAAAACCAGCAGCATGTCTTCGAGTTCGTTACCGCTTTGGCGGACAAAATCAAAGGATTGGATGTCATCGCCGAGATAACGCTTAGGTCCGAGAATTACGCACAACTTTGATTCGACTTTGTACAGCGTTTTACGAATGCGGTAGCCATTGACGAAAACACCTTCATTATGATGTCCATGGATTTCGGTCTGTGTGGCTGGTGTAATTGCNGAAAAGCTGATGGGGCGNCCAAGCTCTAATTGCATGNCGCCAAGCGAAAAATCATCAATACCNAGCGTTAAATTTGCTTCGCCGGCTAAAAAGATAATCCAGCTTTTCANTGATGATTTGACGACCGTGGTGTCCCAAGAGGTCAGTACTGAAGCACCTTTATAAGAGAATTCGAGCTTCGCACTGATCGCATCTGTGACGGCATCGAATTGTTTTTCAAGAAATTTCTTTCGATCGTCTGGGTCGAGTTCCTTTGCATGTGCTTCGATTTGAACACGCAACAGACGATCTCCATGTTTGTGAAGAATGGGAACTAGGAGTGAATTAGACGGATGCATCGCTATAATCNTGNCTGTAAACNTNAAAGGATACCAGTTTGGACCAACTCCCCGATNGCCTACCGACCAATTTGATTTCGGTTTTAGCCTCGCCTTCACATCCCGGGAATATCGGAGCGGTTGCACGCTCTTTGAAAACCATGGGGTTATCATCGTGTCGGCTAGTCAGCCCGGATGATTATCCCTCGCCCATCGCTTCTGCGCGAGCATCCGGCGCGCTGGATGTTTTAAACAGTGCCTCACTTTACGAGACATTTGATGATGCGATCGCGGATTGTCGGTTAGTCGTCGGAACGTCAGCTCGTTTGCGTTCTCTTGCGTATCCGCATGTGACTCCTCGACAAATCGCGCCGCAGCTGATTGAAGAAGCCGAGGAAGGTCGGGTAGCGATTTGTTATGGGCGAGAAGAGTGTGGACTCCTNAATGAGCAGCTCGCACGTTGCCACTATCACATTGAGATTCCTGCAAACCCGACCTACTCAAGTCTTAATCTCGGCTCAGCAGTTCANGTGATGTCGTATGAACTTCGTCTGGCATTTTTGGATCGCCAGGGCCGCTCCGGGATCGAGNCTAAGGAATCTTGGCCACCCACATANGACCTTGAGCGNTTTGGTTGTGAGTCTTGGGATGAAGAACCAGCAACGGCGCGTGAAGTGGATGGTTTAATCGAGCACTTTGAGCGAGCGACCCGTTACAGTGGGTTCCTTGATCCCAGAAATCCGATGCTGGGGATGGCCAGACTCAGACGGTTGTTNAATCGTGCACGCGTGGATCGTGTTGAAATTAATATTCTGCGCGGCATCTTNAATAGTGTTGAAAAGCTGGANNCTCCCACCAATCAAANGANTATGNAAGAGAATTATGGGTTAGAGGACGGAGAGCAAAACCATGTTTAGCGGAATGAGGGAGGATGTTCGCGCGGTTTTTGATCGTGATCCTGCGGCTCGTCATTGGCTCGAAGTTGTCACCACAAGCNCCGGTCTTCATGCGATTTGGNTCCATCGGTTGTCCCATTNGTTGTGGAGCCACGGTCTGAAATGGTTGGCTCGATTGATTGCGCAGANTGCCCGTTTTCTCACAGGGATCGAAATCCATCCNGGTGCNCGGATCGGNCGGCGTTTTTTTATTGATCANGGGATGGGTGTGGTGATTGGTGAAACCGCCGAAATTGGNGATGACTGCACGCTGTATCATGGTGTCACGTTGGGTGGAACGACCTGGAATCCAGGGAAACGCCATCCAACACTGAAGGACCGGGTCGTGGTCGGCGCTGGCGCGAAAGTCTTGGGTCCAATCGAAATTGGCGAAGGTGCAAGAATCGGATCAAATGCGGTGGTGACACGGGCCGTTCCGGCTGAAGCGACAGCAATGGGTATTCCGGCGCGCTTTGTGACCAAGGGCCAAGCTGATCCCGAGTTTGAGGTTGAGAAACGGCGCCGAGACATGCATGAGAAGGCAGGCTTTGATTTGTATGCCTTGGGAGAAGATGTCCCTGACCCACTGGTGCGCTCGATTCACGCAATCCTTGATCAACTGCATCATGTCGATGAGAAAATGCATACCATGGGTGAACACTTAGGTCAGGTGAATCCCAAATATTCCGATGAGGATTTGCCAACCCTCGATCAAAAGGAACTGATGGGTGAGTTGGGTGTACCAGAGAACACGCCAGGTAAAACAGGATGATCACAACCTACTTTGATAATGCGTCCACGACACCCGTTGATCGGCGGGTGATCGAGAAGATGCGGGCGTGTCTGGGTGCTGATGGTANCTATGGTAACCCGGCGTCGACCACTCATGGCTTCGGTTGGATGGCCTCTGAAGAGGTTGAGTGGTCTCGTGCGATGGTCGCCGAGACGATCGGCGCCGATGCTCGTGAAATTGTGTGGACCAGCGGGGCGACAGAATCTGATAATTTAGCGATTCGAGGAGTGCTTGAGGGGATGGCCAACAGTTCCGGTCGCCACAAGATCATCACCATGGAAACAGAGCATAAGGCTGTGCTCGACACCTGTGCCCATCTGAGTGGTGCAGAAGTTGTTTACCTGAAACCTGAATCTGATGGATTGCTGAGCCTTGATTCGTTAGCGAAAGTTCTTGATGACACCGTACTCTTAGTATCGGTGATGCTGGTCAATAACGAAACCGGTGTCATCCAGCGGCTGAAAGAGATTGCTGGGATGGCACATGATGTGGGTGCATTGATGCATTCCGATCTGGCACAGTCGGTTGGGAAACTCCCGTGGACCGTGGATTCACTTGCAATCGATTTGGGGTCGCTGTCAGCACATAAAGTACACGGCCCAAAGGGAATCGGAGCCTTGTATGTGCGGCGAGGATCTTGCCGCGTTGCCGAGCAACAGCACGGAGGACNTCACGAGCGAGGGANGCGTTCGGGGACTCTACCGACNCATCAAATCGTTGGCATGGGTGAAGCCTATCGAATTGCACAGCTTGAGAGTAACGCTGANATTGAGCGGCTGAGCCAGTATCGCGATCAGATCGAGGCGGCGATTGAACAGGTGGGCGGGATTCGATGTAACGGGCGGCGTGGTGTGCCACATATATTGAATATCACGATCGAAGGGGTGGATGCCGAGCGATTAATGGCCGCGATGCCGCAGATTGCAGTGTCTACTGGCAGCGCGTGTAATTCAGCGACTATTGAGCCTTCACATGTCCTTCAGTCCATGGGACTAACGCGACAACAAGGGCTATCCTCATTACGAATTAGTTTGGGACGGATGACGACTGCTGATGAAGTGTCTATTCTTATGTCTGTGTTAACCGATGCAGTTTCTCAATTAAGGAGTACCGCATGAATCTCGTTGTGACGCCTGAGGCGGTCAAGCATTTGAAAAGTGCGCTCGAGCGTGAAGCCGGATCGACAGCGATTCGTTTGGGTGTCAAGACGTCGGGTTGTTCTGGATATGCGTACGTCATTGATTACGCCGATTCGCCAACAGATGTGGATCGGCTGATCGATGTCGATGGATTAACCATTGTTGTCGATCCGATTTCTGAACCTCTCTTGGCAGGTACAACCGTCGATCTCAAAGTTGAAGGTGTCAACCGAACGCTTCGTTTTGATAATCCCAATGTAGTGAGTGAGTGCGGATGCGGTGAGAGCTTTGCGGTTGGGGCCTCAGTTCCCCTATAATCCGCGGCCGGAATAATCCGAACCAAGTTTTTAAGGAGAAGCCGTCGTGGCAATCGAACGTACTCTATCTATCATTAAGCCTGATGCNGTCGGGAAAAANGTCATTGGTCAAATCGAAAGCCGTTTCGANGCAGCTGGCCTGACAATTGTTGCGATGAAAATGCTGCAACTTGATGATGAACTCGCAGGTGGNTTTTACGCTGAGCATAAAGAGCGCCCGTTCTATCAAGATTTGGTTGGCTTTATGACGTCAGGTCCAGTGGTTGTGCAGGTGCTTGAAGGTGAGAATGCGATTGCNAAGAATCGTGAGTTGATGGGTGCGACTAATCCAANGGAAGCGGANGCNGGTACGATCCGTGCGGACTTCGCTNCGAGTATCGATGCAAATGCGGTTCATGGCTCGGATAGCCCAGAGAGTGCGGCGCGTGAAGTCGCTTATTTCTTCCAAGCATCTGAAATCTGTTNACGCTAGATGACAGAATCATCGATTGAGAGGGTGAATCTACTGGGATTGACCCTTCCAAAAATGGAAGCGTTCTTCCTCTCGATCGGTGAGAANAAATTCCGTGGTGCCCAAATGGTGAAATGGATTCATCAACAGGGGGTCACGGATTTCGATCAAATGACCAATCTCTCGAAATCATTGAGAGATCGACTNAAAGACATNGCTGAGNTGAGNCCNCCCCNAGTCACTTTCCAGGGNGATTCTGAGGATGGGACCCGAAAGTGGCTCATGGAAGTCGATGGCGGATCGAAGGTCGAGACTGTTTACATCCCGGAGGGCGACCGAGGAACCCTGTGTGTGTCGTCNCAGGTCGGCTGTNCGCTTGATTGTAGCTTTTGTTCGACCGGNAAGCAGGGATTCAATAAGAATCTGACCGCCGCTGAGATTATCGGTCAGGTATTTCTTGCGGCGAAGTCGTTCGGTCTGCCTGTCAAAGATTCTCAAAAACGATCAGTCACGAATGTGGTGATGATGGGGATGGGTGAGCCTTTACTGAACTTTGAACCCGTAGTCGATGCCATGAGCTTGATGCTGGAAGATCAGGCCTATGGTCTCTCCAAACGACGANTGACTTTATCGACTTCNGGGGTAGTCCCACATTTGAATGAACTGGCTCGCGTATCCGATGTCGCTCTCGCTGTCTCTTTGCATGCACCGAATGATNAATTGCGTAATGAATTAGTGCCAATCAACCGGAAATATCCGATCGCTGTGCTGTTTGANAGCATTCGGAATTACTTGGATGGCCTGAGTGATAATCGGTCTGTGACATTTGAATACACGATGCTCAAAGGCGTGAACGATTCTGATGAATTGGCTCGGGAGTTATCGACACTTGCGAAAACGATTCGCTGCAAGATTAATTTAATCCCATTCAATCCATTTCCGGGAACACGCTACGAGGTCAGCTCNCGCAATCGAATCTATGCATTCCAACGGATCCTCCTAAACGANGGCCACGTTGTGACTGTTCGCAAAACTCGCGGTGATGACATTGATGCAGCGTGCGGTCAGTTGGCGGGGCANGTTGCCGATAAAACGAAACGTTCTGCGCGTTATATTCAGATCAANGATGTCTCGGAGCAGGTNGCTCATTGATGTCGCGGATGGTGATGCTAGTCACCNTCCTGATTCAAAGCTTACTGACTGGTNGTCAGATTNNTCCTACAAGCCAAGTGGATACATTGAATCGAGTCGGTCCGCTTCTGAATTTGGCAGATGCTTACATCGNGCGCGGTGATCTGACGGAGGCCTNACCGCTCGTGATTCAAGCGGAAGCAATCGCANCCTTCTTAGAGCCAGTGCAATTAAAGCGGGCAGAGATCCTGGCGCGGCAGGGAGATATCGAGCACGCGTCCCAAGTGTATGAGCGACTCAATTCGAANTCACCCGCTGTTAGCCTNGCCTACGCCCAATTTCTNCGACAAATTGATCAAACTGAGCGTGCAATCGCCGTGATTGGTCCTGCCTGTGATGCAATCGATTTTATCCATCGCTATGACGCGCTTAAATTCCGAGTCGAGTTATTAATCGAAGCNAGACAATTCGATTTTNCCNCGCGCGATCTGACAAAGCTCACGCGAATGAAAACAGAGAGTCCTGAAATTCAATTATTGCAGGTCGAAGTCGAGCTAAAGCGCGGTTTGACTGAGCGCGTGTTGCAAATCTATCGAACACTTCCAGTGATCGTTAAAACAAGCGCAAATGCAGAGCGTCTTAAAATGAAGTTTCGGCGTATTCGGAATCGATTGAAGTTAATTGGACAAGATTTTGGTCCATACGACTTCTGATGTATTATCTGTACGAACTTGAAACAGAAAAGCGCCATGTCGACAGAAAATACCGAAATAACCGCAATTTCCTCCATCGGACTACCGGGATCTCTTTTAAGGCAAGCCCGGGAGGAGAAAGGGTTGACGGTCGATGAAATGTCAGCGATCTCAAATCTGACGAAACAGGTTATTCGCGGGATCGAGTCGGATGACTACGCAGATCTGGCGGGGCTGAGTTTCGTCCGCGGCTATCTCAAGCTTTATGCGAAAAAGCTGGGTGTCAACGAGGCTGCAGTTCTTGAGCCATTCGATCTCTGGAAGGCCGAACAGTCGGGCGATGCGAAGCATAAGGCAACGAAGTCCGGAATGGGTGACCAACAACTCGCAACGGGACCTGGCAAACCGACGATGATTTTTGCTGCAGCAGTTGTCGTTGTGTTGATTGCGGCCGGCGCGACACTTTCCTATATGGAATCGGAACAAGCTGAGTCTGAAGTCATTGCCACGCAACCCTCATTAGAATCATCTGACCGATCTCGAGAAGATACAACACAACTGACCGAACAACCAGTCGTTGACCAAGCGCCGGACGAGCTCGTGACCACCATTGGTGATGAGAGCCCCGGAACTAGTCCGAATACGCCGGATGCAGACACAAGCCTCGACATCACTGCCAATACCGGATCGGAAAATGCGGTGAATGAAGAGCGTATTGCGAACGTGGCCGCGAATGACGATACGGTTGTGGCTGAACCTGCTCAAGCGGACAGACAAACAGAGGCATTAGCCGCTGTTCCATCGGAGACGCCAGTTGAACCNGAGAAGCCGGTTGAACCGCCTCAAGTCGTCAAGACAGTTGAGCCGGTTGTTAACCGAGTGGCTGCTGAGCCAGAGCCTGAAACTCCGGCGGATCAGGTTGTGGAAGAGAGTGAGCCGAATCGTGTCGTCTCGACTGGAAATCTTGGGCAGGGTGGTCGCGTGATCGCCGAGGCAAGCGGCCTTGCCCCTGCTCCGGCAGAACCAATCCAAACAACCCAAGTCAGCCCAGGCCAAGATGAGGGCTTGCGGGTACTGTCNGAGACCGTGACCGGACCGTCGGCTGATCAGTTGGCAATGGGCGTTGCAGGAAAGCTACAGATCGAAGTTAGTGGCGAGTCTTGGGTAGAGGTTCGCGATGCACGTGGCCGTCTGATTCTCGCTGATCTGATGACACCTGAGAATGGCGTCGATCTTGACACCTATGGACCCGTCGAAGTGCTGGTCGGTGCAGTCAGTGCGAGCACAGTNATCTTTAATGGTGAGACGCAGGATCTTCGACAAAAAGCATATCAAGACGTTGCTCGGATTACCTTGGGAGCTGACTCGAATTGATCGAATCGCCGATTAAGCGTCGTCACTCTCGTCAGATACGCGTCGGCTCGGTACCGATCGGTGGTGATGCGCTAATTGCCGTGCAGTCGATGACGAATACCAAGACATGTGATGTTCAGGCGACGGTCCGGCAGATCGAGGCGATTGTGGACGCAGGTGCGGATCTCGTTCGCGTTTCTGTCCCTACAATGGATGCTGCCGATGCCTTTGGGCAAATCCGCTCGAAGGTGTTAGTGCCACTGGTGGCTGATATCCATTTCGATCACAAGATTGCACTGAAAGTGATTGAACTCGGTGTCGATTGTTTGCGGATTAATCCCGGTAATATTGGCCGCGAAGATCGGGTGAGAGCCGTTGTNTCATCGTGTCGTGACCATGGTGTTCCAATTCGCATCGGCGTCAACGCGGGATCGTTGGAGAAAGATCTACAAAAAAAGTATGGCGAGCCAACACCAGATGCGTTGGTTGAGTCAGCAATGCGACATATCGAAATCCTCGATCGTTTGGATTTTCAAGAATTCAAAGTGAGCTTAAAGGCCAGTGAAATCTTTATGACTGTTGCCGCCTATCGAAAAATCGCAGATCAAATCGAGCAACCGCTCCACCTAGGGATCACCGAAGCCGGTGGTCTACGGAGTGGTACTGTAAAGTCAGCAGCAGGTCTTGGCATGTTGTTGATGGATGGAATTGGCGACACCTTGCGAATCTCGCTCGCGGCAGATCCAGTCGAGGAGGTCAAAGTCGGATTTGATCTCTTACGGTCTCTTCGACTGAGATCACGCGGTATTAATTTTGTCGCGTGTCCAAGCTGTTCGCGTCAGACCTTTGATGTCATTGGGACAATGAATCAGTTGGAAGCACGACTAGAAGATGTGAAAACGCCGCTGAATGTTGCGGTCATTGGTTGCGTGGTGAATGGGCCTGGGGAAGCCAAAGAGGCTGATCTGGGATTTACCGGAGGCAACCCGGAGAGTCTGGCTTTATTTATCGATGGAAAACCAGCGGCACGCCTACCCGGGTCAGACTTTCTCGACGAACTTGAGTCGAAAATCAGAAAGCAGGCTGAGATTAAGGAGCATGCGCTAGCTGAATTGATCGCGCATTCAACGGATACACATTAATGGCAATTCAATCGGTACGGGGAATGCCAGATATTCTTCCCGAGCAGGCTGGCGCATGGCGCTATCTCGAGCAGCAAGCCCAACATGTGTTCAGTGCATATGGTTTGACGCAAATCCGCACCCCAATTGTTGAAAAAACGGCACTGTTTGCGCGATCAATCGGTGATGTGACAGACATCGTCGAAAAAGAGATGTATACCTTTGAGGATCGTTCAGGTGATAACGTGACTTTGCGGCCTGAATTGACCGCGGGAGTCGTTCGGGCTGCGATAGAACACGGACTGCTTCATAATCAAACACAGCGATTATGGTATCAGGGACCAGCATTCCGATATGAGCGACCGCAGAAAGGGCGCTATCGACAGTTTCATCAGATCGGTGTTGAGTGCTTTGGTATCGCTGATGCACTGATGGATGCAGAGCTGATTGAAATGACTGATCAGTTGTGGAAACGGTGTCAGATTCGTGATGCGGTCACGCTTGAACTGAACTCAATTGGATCACCCGTGGCGCGTGCTCACTACCGAGCTGCGCTCGTTGATTTTTTATCTGCCCGAAAAGAGCACTTGGACGAAGACAGTCAATCACGGCTTGAGCGGAGCCCGTTGCGTATCTTGGATTCGAAGGACGAATCAACNCAGGCTCTTCTCAGTGATGCGCCCTCATTGATGGACTATCTGACTGACGAGGACACCGAACATTTTGGGCGCCTAACCCGCGCACTCGAGGAAAGCGGGATCGAGTTTGAGATCAATCCGCGGTTGGTGCGTGGCCTGGATTATTATGGGCGGACTGTATTCGAGTGGACCACTCAAGCACTGGGTGCACAGGGAACTATTTGTGGTGGTGGCCGTTATGACGGGTTGGTTGAACATCTCGGTGGTCGCGCAACCCCCGGCGTTGGTTTCGCCCTTGGTATGGAGCGGGTCGTTCTACTGATGGAATCACTGGATGTGATTCCGGATGCCTATAAAACCCAAGCCGATGTGTATTTAATGCCGCAACAAATGGAGTGTGAGTCCGCAATTCGGAAACTCGCTCGGATGTTGAGAGCTCAGTTTCCTTCGCTTCGCGTGATGGCCCACATTGGTGGTGGAAGTTTGAAGAGCCAGTTGAAAAAAGCAGACAAGTCAGGTGCTGACATCGCCTTGATCATCGGTCAGATGGAACTTGAAAACGAATCGGTTGTCTATAAACCACTCCGAGGGGGTGAGCAAGAAACGCTGACGGAAGCCGAACTACTCAACCGAATTTCAAAATTAAAGGATGCATGATGGATTATTTAAAGACCGACGAAGAACAGGGTGAAGCCCTTAAACGCTGGCTTGCGCAAAATGGTCTCGGATTAGTCGTTGCCATTGGAGTTGGTGTTGGGTCTGTCTTGGGTTATCAGCAGTGGCAGCAGCACCAAATCAATCAGCAATCGGATGCGGCTGGTCGTTACCAGGAGTTGATTGAGCTGTCGGCGATCAATTTCGCTGATCCAGAAACAGCNTCTGATNATGAGCGGTTACTCACNGTCGCGGATGGCCTTCGCCAGTCACATGCGGGAAGTAACTATGCGGCACTCGNTGCNGGGATTGTTGCCGCACAGGCCGTTGAACGTGGTGATTTTGATTTAGCGGTAAGCCAGTTGACCTATGCAGAAACGGAACTTGAACTGCCAGAGTTGAANGCAATGACCTCGCTCCGTTTGGCACGTTTGGAGCTTGAACTTGGCGAGGGTGATTCTGCATTGAGCCGGGTGCAATCGATGTCGACCGAATTCTTTCAAGGGTCCCGGAGCGAACTTGAGGGTGATATTTTGGTCGCTCTTGATCAACCTCTAAAAGCTCGCGAAGCCTATTTAGAGGCGCAAGCCTCTTTGACTGAAGCAGGTTTGAACACGGCAGTCGTTGATTTGAAACTGTCAGCACTACCCGAGGGCTCCTAATGCGTCGTCTGTTGATAGTTGTGGCGATGGTGGTTCTGGCGGGGTGTTCAAGTGCGCCAGAAAAACCAGATCCCACGCCTCTTGAGCGTATTACTGAGACAGTTGAGCTCGATGTGGTTGAATCTACCTCACTCGGTGGTGGCGATCAGACTGGATTGAGTCCAGCGAGCGATGGCGAGGTGATCGCTGCGGCATCCGCCGGTGGTGATGTGTATCTGTTCGATATGAACCTGGAAGAACACTGGAGCGTCGAGATCGAACAAACGATCGTAGGTGGTGTCGCTGTGAATCAGGATGCTGTCTACGTCGTGACATCTGATGCCAACTTGGTTGCGTTATCGCGCGCCAACGGTGAATTGCTTTTTGAAGTCGCTTTGCCGAGTAATTCGACGGTACCGCCGGTTACGACAGACTCTCAGATATTCATCAAAACCCAGATCGGTCAGTTGCTGGCTCTGAATGCAGATACTGGTGAGACCATTTGGTTTGAAGAAGCTCGAGAGACGGGTGTCGGTATCCGAGGTGGAGCACCGATGACGCTTGAGAGCGATGTCCTCTATGTGTTGTGGGAATCTGGTCGGATCGTGGCCTATCAGGCGGAGAGTGGCCGTATCCTTTGGGAGCGGCAAGTTGCTATATCGCATGGTCGTAGTCCTCTGGAGCGGATTGTTGACTCCAAAGGTGCTCCATCAGTACGCAATAACCTCGTTGCGACGGCGACCCGAAACGCACAAGTCAGTCTGTTGGATGCGCGGAATGGGCAACTGATGTGGAGTTTGGATGCCGATGCGTATCCTGGCGCATTACTCGCCTTTAACGCGGTCACCATCGTCGAGACCGATGGGACGATTTCAGCTTACAGCGCGCAATCAGGTGGATCACTGTGGACCAATGAGGCCCTAAAGTATCGAGAGTTGAGCNCGCCAGTTGTCGTNGCTGATTCAATCGGTGTGATTGATCTTGAAGGCGAATTGCATCTACTTGATCCAGCAAATGGTTCNATNGTTGGTCGTNTCGATGTGGGCGGCGATAAGGGTAAAGTGGCGCCGGTGGTTGTTGAGGACGGTATTCTGGTCCAGCTGCTTGATGGACGCTTGAGTCGGGTGGAAGTAATTCGTTGAAAACCCCGGTGATTGCCCTCGTTGGTCGACCCAATGTTGGTAANTCAACACTATTCAATCGATTAACGCGAAGTCGTGATGCACTTGTGGCTGATTACGCGGGTCTGACGCGAGATCGTCAATACGGACGAGCTGTATTGTCTGGTCATCCATTCCTCCTGATCGATACGGGTGGGTTGACCGGTGGTGAGGCTGGGATCGATGCAGCGATGGCCGAACAGTCAAAAGCGGCAATTGACGAGGCGGATGCAGTTATCTTTATGGTCGACGCAGCGAGTGGTATTGCAGCGTCAGACCAGACAGTCGCCGATATGCTTCGTCGAAACGACAAGCCGGTCTGGTTGGTTGCTAACAAGATTGATGGTCAGAATACAGATATTGCCTTGTCCGACTTTTACAGTCTCGGATTTGGTGAACCTCAAGCCATTGCCGCATCCCACGGCCGCGGCGTTGGCGTGCTCAGTGACCAATTACTCGATCATTTTGGCTTGCTGGATGTTGAACCACTCGATGTGAATCAGGAGCGTCAGGATGCGCCAGGGATTCGGATCGGTGTCGTCGGTCGTCCGAACGTCGGTAAGTCAACGCTTGTAAATCGGATGCTTGGTGAAGACCGAGTCGTCGTGTTTGATCTACCGGGAACCACGCGTGATTCAATCTATATTCCTTATGAGCGGTATGACGAAACCTTTACCCTGATTGATACCGCCGGTGTGCGACGTCGTGGTCGGGTCAATGAGACGGTCGAAAAATTTTCGATNGTGAAAACACTCCAAGCCATTGAGGATTCCCATGTCGTGATTTTGGTCGTTGATGCGCAGGAGGGACTGGTCGAGCAAGATCTGCACCTGATGGGCACAGTCGTCGATGCCGGTCGTGCCCTCGTGGTTGCTGTGAATAAATGGGACCACCTCGATCCAGATTTGCGGGTGCAAATCCGAGAGACGCTGAAACGGCGTTTGAGCTTCATTCCTTGGGCAAAGATCCACTACATTTCTGCACTCCACGGAACCGGAGTCGGCGATTTGTATGGATCGATNAAAGAAGCCTATGCGGCGGCGACCACTAAATTTTCAACCAATGTGTTGACGCGAATCCTAGAGGATGCGGTGACTGATCATCAGCCCCCATTGGTTCGTGGCCGACGGATTAAACTTCGCTACGCGCATCAAGGNGGCATGAATCCGCCCCGAATTATCATTCATGGAAATCAAACCAAAGATGTGCCAGAAGCATATCGGCGTTATTTGGAAAATATCTATCGCCGCGTGCTACAGATCACCGGATCTCCAGTCAAAATTGAATTCAAATCCGGGGAGAATCCATTCGCGGGACGCAAAAATAAATTGACCGAGCGTCAGATTCAGCGGAAGCGGCGACTGATGAAGTTCGTGAAGCAGAAAAAATAATTACGTTCGTTCCCAGCGGTCATCAAACAGACCGCTGGTNACTGCATTTAAAACGCCTGCGCCGCCATCAGANCTTCGGGCACTCGCAAATGCAACGATATCTGGATTATTTTTCAACCAGCGGTTCACGTAGGCTTTGAGTAGCGGTCGGCCATCCCGGCTGTGTCTTCCGACACCGTGAGTGATCCGAATGTGAGTGAGCCGACGTTCTCGGATAATCTGGAACAGTGCCGTAATCGCATGAGCGGCCTCGTCGACCGTAAAACCATGTAAGTCGATTTCGTATTGTGCCGGAAACGGTGCTTCATCGAGTAGACCAAGCACACGGCGGTCCACTTCGTAGCCGACGTATTCAAGCGGCTTTAGTGGATCAAGTGGCGGTGGCTCTTCGGTTGATAATCCGTGATGGGATTGGGTAATCACAGAATCCTCAGCTCGCGCACGTGCGGTTTCAATCTCATCAGATGAAAGGATTTTCTTTGGACGGATGCGAACGTCGCGTTTGATTGGTTCAACACCTGTTTCTTGCATCAGTGATTTGAATNAATCGTCAGCCATATCACAACCATAGGGTGTTAATGCGAAGTTTCAAAGTCTGCTTGCTCTCGATGCGGCATCTGTCTAGTCTTCTGACATGACAGAACTTCATACACTTCGTGACTTCCTTCGCTGGACTCTCTCTGAGTTTGGACGTCATCCGGTTGAGCTTGGGCATGGAACGGATTCTTTATGGGACGAAGCACTGGCTTTAGTGTTTGGAGCACTGTCGTTACCACCAGACGGTGATGAACGATTACTCGACGCGACGTTGACGGTTGATGAGCGNCGTCATGTCTTGGATTTAATTCAGAAACGAGTCCATGACCGGATTCCTGTCCCGTATCTGACCAAGACAGCCTGGTATGCAGGATTGCCATTTNATGTTGACGCGCGTGTTTTGATTCCTCGGAGTCCCATTTTTGAATTAATCGAAAGGGAATTTGATCCATGGTTTGAGACACCGATTGATCGGCCAGTTCGATTTTTGGACTTATGTACTGGATCTGGCTGTCTCGGTATTATTACTGCGTTGACATTTCCCGAGAGTACCGGCGTCCTCGCTGATTTGGAGTCTGGCGCCTGCCAAGTTGCACGTGAAAATGTGGACTTCCATCAAGTCGGTGATCGACTCGAAGTGATTCAATCGGATGGCTTTGATGGCCTCTCTGAGGGTACTTTCGATGTGATCATCTGTAACCCACCCTATGTCGATGCGGAGGATATGGCCGGTTTGCCGCCTGAGTTCCAAAAAGAGCCCACGGTCGCACTGGCCTCGGGTAAAGATGGATTAACACTTGTCAGACGATTACTCGGACAGGCCGCTGACTGGTTGGCAAGTGACGGAATCATGGTTCTTGAAGTGGGAAATACCTGGGGACTCCTTGATCGAGAGATCACTTCGCGTANAGGTGAGTCNGTACAATGGTGCGAATTTGAATTTGGAGGGCACGGTGTTTGCGTTCTCTCAAAGCAGGAACTGAACACGCTATACTCAGCGTTTTGATCGGACAGATTTATGAGCGGAAATACATTCGGCACCTTATTCACAGTCTCAACGGCCGGCGAGAGTCATGGGCCTGGACTGGTTGCTGTTGTTGATGGATGTCCGCCGCAGATTCCGCTTTCGGTGGCCGATCTGCAAATTGATTTGGATCGCAGAAAGCCCGGGCAGAGTAAGCACACCACGCAGCGTCGCGAAGCTGATGAGGTCGAGATTTTATCTGGCGTTTTTGAGGGGATGACGACCGGTACGCCGATTGCACTCTTGATTCGCAATACAGATCAGCGGTCCAAAGATTATTCAAATATCAAAGATGTATTTCGTCCAGCGCATGCCGACTACACCTATGAGCACAAGTATGGAATCCGTGATTACCGCGGCGGTGGNCGTAGTTCTGCGCGAGAAACTGCGATGAGAGTGGCCGCTGGAGCGATTGCTAAGAAAGTGTTGGCTCATCTATTTTCGGTCAAGGTGCGTGGGTGTTTGACACAACTCGGTCCGATTGAGTGCGAGATTAAAGATTGGTCGATGGTCGACTCAAACCCATTTTTCAGTCCAGATCCGGATCGACTCGAAGAGCTTGAAAGCTACATGAATCAACTGCGCCGCGATGAAGACTCGATTGGTGCGCGTTTGACAGTGGTTGCTGATGGGTTACCACCAGGATGGGGTGAACCCGTCTTTGACCGACTGGATGCTNATATCGCCCATGCGTTGATGTCGATCAATGCTGTGAAGGGTGTTGAAATCGGAGAGGGTATGGCGGTTGCCAATCGTCGGGGCTCCGAGCATCGGGATGTGATGACTCCTGATGGATTTCTAACAAATAACGCAGGCGGAGTGCTGGGAGGAATCAGTACTGGGCAACCATTGGTCGCGCACTTAGCGCTTAAGCCAACAAGTTCAATCACGACACCAGGTAAGACCATCAATAAGTATGGCGAGGTAACCGATGTGATTACCAAGGGTCGTCATGACCCTTGTGTTGGGATTCGTGCAACGCCGATTGCAGAGGCGATGGTCGCCTTGGTTCTCCTTGATCACGCGCTTCGCCATCGTGGGCAGAATGGCCATGTCGCGATTGAGACTCCCGTGATCCCCGGATTTGCATCGACGTGACAACCGCGGTGCCGGGCGCTCGCCTTGGCAGCTTATATGGGCTGTATTTTGCGGTTGTCGCGCTCAGCGTTGGTTGGTTTGGCCCCTTTTTTCAATCGCGTGGATTCACTGCTACTGAAATTGGTATCGCGATCGGTGTGCTGACGGGTTCGAAAATTTTCGCGCCTTATCTGTGGGGCACCCTTGGTGACTTACTTCCAAATCGGCTCAGAGTCGTACAGATTGGCATCATTGGGTCGACATTGGCGGCAGGATTGTTGCTCGTTGAGGTTGATTTCTTCGGACTCTGCTTAGTTCTGGCGCTTTTCGGCGTTTTCTGGAATGCGATCATCGCTCAATTCGATACCTTAACGCTCGAGTATTTGGGTGAGAATCATCATCGTTATTCGTCNATACGCGTGTGGGGCTCGATCGGCTTTATTTTGATGATGTTAGGATCAGGCTGGCTTTTCTCCGACGTCGATTATGGTTTTCTACCCTGGTTGATCATTGGNGGTTTGTTGCTCTCAGTTATCATTTCCCTGACTTTGCCAGCACATGGCCGAATCCATCCGAATGCATCAAACGAAGTCCAGATTCGAAGCTGTCTGACCAATCTGTCGGTGTGGATTTTCTTTGGGGTTGCCTCAGTGAACCAAATGACTCACGGGCCTTTGAATGTGTTTTACACCCTCTATGTTCAAAATCATGGATATACTGCATTTCAGGCGGGGCAACTCTGGGCACTGGGAGTGTTTGCTGAGGTCGTTTTATTTTTTGTATTGCCGCGTTTCATCCGTACACTCGATCTTCGGGTTCTTTTAACGATTTCCTTGGTATTTGGATCGCTCCGATGGATGCTGATGGGCGGATATCCTGATGTCGTTTGGCTGGTAATCGGACTTCAGCTATTGCATGCGTTTACGTTTGGCGCGATTCACTCAGTCAGCATCGAGTTTATTCGCCGTTGGTTCCCTGGAAAATTATCTGGTCGCGGTATGGCGCTGTATAGCGGATGTGTATTTGGCGTAGGNGGTTCGTTGGGAGCAACTTTGTCAGGGATTGCCTGGGAATCTTTGGGTGGCAGTAACACGTTTCTATGTGCCGGATTAGTCACTGGTGTGACCGCGATGATCGCTTGGTTCAGCCTTCGGAACGCACGACTGGGAGCACAATCTTTCAAGCCCTGATCCTATGGTCTGGATGGATTTCTGATAAACTATNNGGCTTATTTTTTCAAGGAGATTGAAATGGCCGGTCGCACCTTATACGACAAGCTGTGGGATAGTCATCTCGTCACTCAAAGAGATGACGGAAGTGCATTGATCTACATCGATCGGCACTTGTTGCACGAAGTGACGTCACCTCAAGCATTTGAGGGTCTCTCGCTGGCCGGTCGGACACCTTGGAGATTGGCAGCNAACCTNGCAACAGTAGATCATAACGTACCGACTGAAAATCAATCTGCAGGTGTATCGGCGATTGAAGATCCAACCAGCCGGTTACAAGTCCAAACGCTTGATGAAAATTGTGATGCGTTCAACGTCACCCAATTCAAGATGGGTGATCCGCGTGCAGGTATTGTCCACGTGATTGGACCAGAGCAGGGCGCGACACTACCAGGAATGACAGTCGTTTGTGGTGATAGCCATACCGCAACACATGGTGCTTTTGCCGCACTTGCGCATGGAATTGGTACCAGTGAAGTTGAACATGTGTTAGCCACGCAATGTTTGGTCGCTAAGAAAATGAAAAATATGCGAGTGACAGTCACAGGGCCACTTGGATTTGGGGTGACTGCGAAGGACGTCATTCTTGCGATTATCGGGCAGATTGGTACCGCCGGAGGAACAGGGTGCGCGATCGAATTCGCTGGTGAGGGAATTCAGTCACTTTCCATGGAAGGTCGGATGACGGTATGCAATATGGCGATCGAAGCCGGTGCGCGCGTTGGATTGGTTGCTGTTGATTCNAAGACAATCGACTACGTCAAGGGTCGACCTTACTCACCTCACGGAACCGATTGGGAGAAGGCAGTTGAGGTATGGACTGATTTAGTCAGTGATTCGGATGCGCAGTTTGATCATGAAGTGGTCATCGATGGATCAGTGATTGAGCCACAGGTGTCGTGGGGTACCAATCCTGAAATGGTNACTGGCGTCTCAGGTCACGTTCCTGATCCGGATGTGATCGATGATCCAATTCGTCGAGGTGCGATCGAGCGTNCATTGACTTATATGGGTTTAAAGGCAAATCAGCCGATCGAATCGATTCGCCTTGATCGGGTATTTATTGGCTCATGCACCAATTCACGGATCGAAGATTTACGCGAGGCGGCCGAAGTAGTTGATGGTAAGCGAGTCGCTGATTCGGTGATTCAGGCCATGGTCGTGCCGGGGTCTGGATTGGTTAAAGAGCAAGCTGAGGAAGAAGGACTCGACGTCATTTTCCGCGAAGCTGGATTTGAATGGCGTGATCCAGGGTGTTCCATGTGTTTGGCAATGAATGCCGATCGGTTAGGTCCTGGGGAGCATTGTGCTTCAACATCCAATCGAAACTTTGAGGGTCGCCAGGGTGCTGGTGGACGGACGCATCTCGTCAGTCCGGNAATGGCTGCAGCTGCAGCAATCGCAGGACATTTTGTCGATGTCAGAGATTGGTTGTAAGGAGTCGAAATGCAGCAGTTTGTGAAAGAAACCGGCTTGGTCGTACCCCTGGATCGATCGAATGTTGATACGGATCAAATCATTCCGAAGCAGTATTTGAAATCAATCAAACGGTCAGGCTTTGGTGTGAATCTCTTTGATGATTGGCGTTACATGGAACCCGGCGAGCCGGGTATGGATCATGCCGCACGACCATTAAATCCTGACTTTGTGCTGAACGATCTGCGGTATGCTGGTGGCAGCATTTTACTGGCACGAGATAATTTTGGATGCGGATCAAGCCGTGAACATGCGCCNTGGGCGATTCTCGAATATGGTTTTAAGGCCGTGATTGCACCGTCTTATGCTGANATCTTTTTTAATAACAGCTTCAAAAATGGTTTGTTACCGGTGATCTTGGCTGAAAGTGAGGTCGATGCTTTGTTTGCGCTAGCAACCGGAGATCATCCGGTTGAGATCACCATCGATTTGCAATCGCAGACAGTGGTGGGTCCCAACGGATTCGACACTTCTTTCGACATTGATCCGTTTCGAAAGACATGTTTGCTCGAGGGTCTGGATGAGATTGGTCTCTCTCTCAAAGACGCTGACGCAATCCGGGCGTATGAGGCAAAGCGTGCTGCTGATGCACCCTGGTTATTTCGCGATTAAGGACGACTGATGCCGAATATTATTCTTCTCTCGGGTGACGGGATTGGCCCCGAAATCATGGCTGAGGCTGAGCGTGTTCTCGATCGANTCAATCAACAGCATGCCTTAGGAATTACCACTGAACCTTGTCTNATTGGTGGNGCCGCAATCGATTCGANCAGCGAACCGCTTCCAANCGAAACCCTCACAAAAGCCAACAATGCCGAGGCTNTNCTTCTGGGCGCCGTNGGAGGACCGNAATGGGATAGCCTANCGATGGATCAGCGCCCCGAGAAAGGATTGTTGAAAATCCGTGCGGGAATGGATCTATTTGCGAATTTGAGACCNGCGNTTCTNTANCCAGAGTTGGCGTCTNCTTCGACTTTAAAANCTGATGTNGTGAGCGGACTTGATCTGCTCATTGTCCGAGAACTNATCGGTGGTATTTATTTTGGTGAGCCGCGCGGGATTGAGGGAGAGCCTGGTCAACGTGTGGGTTACAACACTGACCGTTACTCGGAACCTGAAATNGAGCGGATTGGACGGATTGCTTTTGATGCGGCNATGGCGCGGGGCAAGAAGCTTTGTTCCGTGGATAAAGCNAACGTCCTTGAGGTGACTGTTCTTTGGCGTGAAGTNANGGATCGTCTGAGTCAGGATTATCCTGAGGTCGAACTGTCACATATGTACGTTGACAACGCAGCAATGCAGCTTGTTCGGGCGCCCAAACAATTTGATGTGATGGTGACTGGGAACTTGTTTGGAGACATTTTGTCTGACGCAGCAGCGATGCTCACGGGTTCCATCGGTATGCTCCCATCGGCCTCTCTGAATAGNCAAAAGCAAGGGTTGTATGAGCCATGCCACGGATCAGCTCCTGATATTGCTGGCCAGGATTTGGCGAATCCGTTAGCGACTATTTTGTCGGTTTCAATGATGCTGTTGCACTCGCTGAATGCTCCNAAAGCCGCGCAAGCAATTGANGATGCNGTGAAGTCTGTGTTGGCCTCCGGACTGAGAACGAAAGACATTGCAACAGGTGAATCGGGCGAGCAAATCGTTGGATGCCGTGCAATGGGTGAAGCGGTGCTGAAGGCACTGAATTAAGGAATCATGATGCGTGTTGGATTTGTAGGATGGCGCGGTATGGTTGGTTCGGTTTTGATGGACCGGATGCGCGCTGATAATGACTTTGCTGGAATTGAATCAGTCTTTTTTTCGACCTCCCAAATAGGACAGGATGCGCCGGNTGAGGCGACGGAAAAAACACTACAAGATGCAATTTCGACGACTGCGTTGGCACNATGTGATGTGATTGTGACTTGCCAGGGTGGTGATTACACGAAAGCGGTTTATGGTCCGTTACGTGAATCTGGCTGGAACGGCTATTGGATCGACGCGGCATCCGCACGTCGGATGGAATCGGATAGCGTGATTGTATTGGATCCTGTGAATCGCGATGTGATCGATCAGNCGCTGGCCAATGGNCAGAAGGATTTTNTTGGCGGTAACTGTACTGTCAGTTTGATGCTCATGGCGGTTGGAAGTCTGATTCGCCAGGGATGGGTTGAGTGGATCACTGCGATGACCTATCAGGCAGCCAGCGGAGCTGGCGCAAATAACATGCGCGAGCTGTTATCCCAGATGGGATACCTCGAGTCTCAGGTTGCTGCCAAATTGGCGACACCGTCATCTGCAATTCTTGATATCGATCGTGAGGTGACTGAGGCACTCCGCGGTGACGGGATTCCAACTCAGAATTTTGGATATCCGCTGGCAGGAAGTCTTTTGCCTTGGATTGATACAAAGCTGGATAACGACCAAAGTCGCGAGGAATGGAAAGCGATGGCGGAATGTAACAAGATCCTCCGTCGGGAATCTCATCCGATACCGATCGATGGAACTTGCGTGCGCATCGGTGCGATGCGTTGTCATTCCCAAGCGTTGACGATCAAGCTCACGCGCGATGTGCCAATTGATGAGATTAATGATGTGTTGGCTAACGGAACGGAATGGACTGATTTGATCCCAAATGAGCGGGACGATTCGATGGCGAAGCTGACGCCTGCGGCTGCGACAGGTACTTTGCGAATTCCAGTTGGTCGCGTTCGGAAAATGAATCTTGGCCCAGAGTATCTGAACGCCTTTACGGTGGGTGATCAGTTGCTATGGGGTGCGGCTGAGCCATTGAAGCGGATGCTTTCGATTCTTAGGGATAGCAAGTGACTGAACTTGTGATAACGGGTGCAGGATCGGGGCTTTGTGACTCGATTCTTGAAGTCATTGAAGCAGTTGAGGGTGATTACCGTCTTCGTTTGGTCGATTCGATGGAGTCCGCTGGCGAGGCGCGCCGTTTTCAAGGGCGAACTGTTGTGATTGAGCTTGATACCGAAGCGGATCTTGCGACAGCGGATGTGGTTTTTGATCTCAACGATGCCTATGTCGGTGATGCGCTTGTATTTAAGCCGACGGCCTCACTCTTTGTGATGCTTAAGCGATTGTTGAGTGACCTGGCAGCTGATTCGATTAAGACCTTACACGGGGTGGTACGAGAGCCTGCTGTAATGGAACAACAGGGCGTTGAAGCGCTTGCCGGTCAAGTGACTCAACTATTCAATGGACGCGATCCTGAGCCACAGCCTTTTGGGGGTACGCTCGCTTTTAATGCGAGGACCTTGGATGAGTCGGCCCTGGTCGAGTCATTCCACGACTTCGATGCACTCAGGAATGCCAATATATCGATTGAACGACTGCAGTCAGATTCTTTCTACACGGTTCATGCGAGCTTATGGTTGCAGATGGCGGACGCTCAATTGATCGACTCGATTACCAGCCAGTCAACAGATCAGTACTCGGCAGGATTGGGTATTTCTCCGGATTCGGGCCGAGTTACAAATGACTCAGATATGCGAATATATGTTCGGCAGATCGCAAAAGACTGGGTGCATTTGATGTTGACAGCAGATCTTGAGAAAACAATCTGGGCGCGAGAAGCTCACGATGTGTTGAAGAATTATTTGATGGCGACCTGATGGCTCTACTTAGACACTTATTGCTTTTTTGGATCATCTGCGTTTTGCCCAGTCAGGCTAGCGCACTAGATTTGGGTCAAAGTAAACCACTGTCGCGGCTGGGCGAACCGCTTGAGCTGCTTATCCCTATAAATAAACTTGGTTCGGTTGCCCCTGTTAATTTGTTTCCGCTTCTTGCGGGCGTTGAGGCTTTTTCATCCTTTAAGTTGACTCAAGATGCAGACCGGAGCCGGCTGACATTCTCAATCTCTGATGTCGAGGGAAAACCGCATTTAATCATCCGCAGTGCGACACCCTGGACGAAACAAAATTTTGCAACAGTGGTTGAAATCATTACGCCGAATGATCAGCAAAACTTTTTAGTCGCGGCAACAATCCAGCCGAAAGTAACTGCAAAAAAGTCGAGCAAGCCTGCCTTAACGGAACCACCGATAACATCAGTCTCGCCCGCATTAATTGCCCCCAAGCCGAAACCGTCCGAATCGCCAACAGCGCGAGTCATCGCGGTTAAGGGTGGCGATACGATGTGGAGAATAGCAGAGCGGTTGACGACTTCTGATTCGACCGTCGAACAGGTCATCGTCGCACTCTATGAGACAAATCCTAGAGCATTTGAAATCGGGAATATCAATGCTTTGAAAAAAGGAGCCACTCTGGCGTTATCTGAGAATTATCTAAGTGAGCTCGCAAACACCTCGGCGCTCGACGCGCAGACAATTTTCAAAGCGCATATGAAAGAGCCAAAGCGTGACTTTAGATTGCAGGGCAACATTGAAAACCCTCCATCAGACATTGCTAATCCGGTATCGGTTACCGAATTACAAATTGATCGCGGTGTTGTGATAACTCAGAATCCACCAGCACNAGCACCAGCACCAGCACCAGCACCAGCACCAGCACCAGCACCAGCACCAGCACCAGCACCAGCACCAGCACC
>PAFS01000056.1 GCA_002705325.1 Gammaproteobacteria bacterium
ATTCGGTCGCTTCCGCAGTAGTCAGCTCATTAATCGGAACAGCATGAAGAGGTGACAGCCCGCCACCACATATGCCAGCCGCGGACGCATCTCAAGGTACCAAGCCGGGATGGGTAACCCCTCAAAAATCGGGCGGTCAACAAACCACTGTGCAATAAATCCCCCTCCCAGCACCGCAAGCGTTAGGTGCGCGGGCAACGTCATCAAACAAATCCATGCCGCCGCCACAGGGATCACAGAGATCAACAGTCGCGCGCTCTGACGCGTGCCTGAGATCAGCGCCAACCCCCAATGAACACCACCCATGAATGACAGGATCGCAAGTGAATACAGAACAAACGCTTGCAATGCGACAGACGCCAGCTCATTGGATAGCAAAGCAGCCACAGCACCAGCAACGAAAGGCAGCAAACCCAGATACCCCAAGCGGACACCCATGGTTTCAATACGAGACTGATCGTCGTTGACTGTCATTCCAAATCCAGCGCCATTTGTCCAGACCCGCTCTTTTTACCATAACGCGGGCGAGACTGTCTCAGGCGGCTACCATGAGCTTTCAATACCCGCCGGGCTTCAGGCTTCAGATCGTGAGATTCAATCCACATTTTTAGCCGAGAACGCGCCTCTCGGGCGAGTTGCTGAGGATCACCGATCGGCTCTGGGTAGTCCGAACCAATCCGACATCCGACCTGATGTTGCAAGCTTAATGGCATTCGCCAAGGTTGATGGATCCACTCAGTCGGAACTTGGCTGAGTTCTGGTATCCAGCGCTTGATAAATACACCATTTGGATCCTGATCTTCAGATTGTTTCACAGGCGAATACATGCGATTTGCATTGATCCCTGTTGTTCCTGATTGCATTTGAATCTGCGACCAATGAATACCCGCTTCAAAATCAGTAAACCANCGAGCCATCTGAGCACCAGTTTTTCGCCAATCAATCCANAGATGATAGCTTGCGATCGACACNAGCATNGCTCGCATTCGAAAATTCAACCACCCGGTAGCGGNCAGGCATCGCAGACAGGCATCGACGAACGGCCAGCCAAGAGATCCCTCTTGAAACCGCTCGAATCGCTCTGCTTCAAGATCAAGCGATAATGCTCTCAAACCGATAAAACCACGGTGCAACTCTTCAAACTCGAGTCGCGATTCAGACTCCAACTTCTGAATAAAATGACAATGCCAATGCAGTCGCGACTGAAATGATTTCAAGCTCCGTAGCGCGNGGCTTCTTCCGGTTTCTTCCTTTAACTCATCTCGCCGTTCCAGNGTCTGTTGCCAAGCCTCACGGAGACTGACTGTTCCAACAGAAAAATGTGCCGACAGGCGTGAACAAACCAACTCACCTGTCAAAGGACTCGACATGCCGCCTCGATATGTCTCACAGCGTTCATTCAGGAAACTCTTCAGAAGGTCGATCCCNTGATCCCGACCACCTGCCTGTTGCGAAACAAGCAGATCATCTTTGATTGATACGTCTTTTAAAACCTCTAAAACAGACTTTGGCGGTTTGCCTACGCCATTGAGCGCTTCAGGGGGCTCTAATTGCGGATGATCCATGAGGGCAGCCCATTGTGCTGCCCAGCCTTGACGCTGTTGAAGACCTCGAATCACTCCATGTTGGCGGTATTGGCTCCATTTGACCAGATGCGCTTCACACCACCCTTTAACCCTCAAGTCACGCTGATAGGTCCAATCAGGGCCAGTCTCCTGATGTGACACCATGCGTTGAAACTGGAACCGTTGGTACAGGCGCTCCAACACCTCTTCAATAGGGCCGATTGCTGTCCATAATGGCTGGCCCATTTGGCTTAATTGAAGGTCCAAAGACAGCAACGAATCCTTGAGGAACGACCATTGTCTCCCCGAGGTAAAGTCATTGGTCCAATACTCGGGTTCGAACACATACAGTGGGATTATTGGACCTTCCTTGACCGCCGAAACCAGNGCCTCATGATCGGTCACCCGGAGATCGCGCTTAAACCAAACGACGATTGGTGCGGTCATGTCAGCCAACGTCTTCGATATGATTGATCAGGATCATAGCGANCGGCTTGGTCGTTGAGATTAAAAANTCGGCCACCTCGTGGATCGGGCCCGACCCCTGCAATATATGCCCAGTTTCCCCAGTTACTCGCCACATCAAAATCAATCAGCTGGCTNTCAAAATAGGCGGCTCCGAGTCTCCAATCGAGATTCAACTCGTAAATCAGGTGACTCGCGACCAGCTGCCTTGCACGATTACTCATCCAACCTGTCTCATTGAGCTCTCGCATTGCGGCATCTACGATGTCGCAGTTGGTATGACCGGTTTTCCATCCATCAAACCGTGTGCTGTTATGATCACCTGAGACGTCTTTGTCATTTGGGCCATTGCGTCTGAACAAAGTCCAGTCAGATGCCCTGGCGTACCAACGAAAATATTCACGCCATAGCAGTTCAAAACGAAGCCAATATGTCGATTCGTTAGCACCCTCTCGCGCCTCATATGCCAGAGTGTCTGACCAAATTTGTCGAGCTGACAGACAACCATGGGCTAGCCATGCCGAGAGGTGACTTGACTGCATCGGACCGCAAAATGCGTTTCGCGTCTGCTTGTAGTGCGATAACGCCCTTGCATCCAAATACGTCATCCAATGTCTTTGTGCCTGAGTTTCACCCCCATAGGTTTCAACCTCCGCCCGAGGAGAGAGCTGACTGTCAAAGGTTTCAATCCATTCGACGGGATCTGGCCACGGCTGCTCCATGCAAGGTGTCAATTCATGCATCTCAACCGGTGGATCCGGAACCAATCCCGGTTTTTTCTCTACGATTTTCCGAAACTTTGAAAACGTGGCAGGGAGCTCATCAAGTTCAAATGGCAACTGCTCAAACCGAAACAAATCATCCACGTCATGAGTCACGACGGGATAACCCTCCGCTTCGATCCGCGCATTTTCCAAGCGTTCTTCGGTTGCGAGCGGCCGATCACAAACCATCTTGATTACATTGACACTGGGGTTTATTCGATTGAGCGCGTAAACAGGCTCTTCTCCACTGACCCAAAGACCACTACCGCGAGCAATCAACTCCGCCCTGAGGGCTTGCAGACTCTCAGAACGGAACCTCGCCCAGTGCGAACCAGTGCGGGGCATTCCGAATTGCTGATCAGCCCAACGCCGTGGTTCCAGACAAGCAAGTGGAACCACTAATGCATCGCGCTCATTTGCGATTTGAGTCGCCAAATTCAGTGCCGGATTATCAACAACTCGACAGGTATCGCGGACTAACCAGATCACAATATCAGGCTTCATTTGGAATTCCTGTTCGCCGACAGCGTTCACTGCAAAAGATCACAGAGTCCCAATCACGCTCCCATTTTTTTCGCCATGCAAAGGGTCGTTCACACACCGGGCATGTTTTCACAGGTAAGTCGCTTTTCTTAATCGTTTTTCCGTGCCTCTTCATATCAGCTGTTGCTGTGGCAACTCCACAGCATCACCTCCATGCGTCTCAACCCGATGCCGAAACGCCTCAGCCCGAGACAGAATGGCACTCATTTTTTCCTCGCTGAAACGATCCAGATTTCTCAGAATCATCGCCATCCGCGGATTCGTTCTGAATCGATCACGATGACGATTCAAGAAATCCCAGTAGAGATAATTGAAAGGACAGGCATTCTCGGTTTCGGTGTCCTTGACGTTGTAACGACATCCTTTGCAGTAATCGCTCATCCGATCAATATACTTGCCACTCGAACAGTAGGGTTTCGACGCCATCACGCCACCATCTGCAAAGAGCGCCATTCCNAAAGTATTGGGTAGCTCCACCCATTCATAGGCATCCGCGTAGACCGACAAATACCAATCGCAGACCGCTTCAATCGAACATCCTGCCATNAACGCAAAGTTCCCTGTCACCATGAGACGCTGAATATGATGTGCGTANGCATTCTCACGTGTATTGCGAATCGCCTCAGACATACAAACCATATCGGTCTTCGTTTCATCCCAATAAAACGCGGGTAACGGCCAGTCAGCATTGAGCGTGTTCCGCTCTTTATACTCAGGCATATAGGCCCAATACAGACCGCGAACATATTCTCTCCAGCCAATGATCTGTCGAACAAACCCCTCAACTGCATTAATCGGCGCATGCCCTTGGTGGTAAGCATCTTCTGCTGCTTGGCAGATCTCCATTGGGCTCAACAAACCAAGATTGAGACTCGTCGACACCAGGCTATGAAATAAAGTGTCCTTCCCTCGNACCATGGCATCTTGAAAATNGCCAAATGACGGAAGACGCTCATTGATGAAATGATCAAGTATCTGAAGCGCTTGCTCGCGATTGACAGGCCACGCTAATCGCTCTGACTGCAAATCACCAAAGTGGTTCGCAAAGCGCGTATTTACGAGCTCGACCACCTCTACTGTAATCGCATCCAGAGGCCACGACGGAGGATTCGGTGTTGGTCTCTTATCCAGTGCCTTTCGATTATCATGATCGAAATTCCACTGCCCTCCAACTGGCTCTTTACCTTCCATCAAAAGACCAGTCGACTGACGAATCTTGCGGTAAAAATGCTCCATTCGAGGCTGTTTACGCCCCGCCAGAAACGTTTCAAANGCATCGTGAGAACATAAGAATCGGTCATCAGCGATGATTTNAAACGGTACCGTCATCTGCTCTTGNAGCGCTTCAAACTGTTGTTTCAAACGCCACTCNCCAGGCTCAGTCANGCACCATGCGTCGAATTGGAAACGTTCCTGGNCTCTNTGCACNTCTGAATCGAGGCTTTGAGTGTTCTCAGGGTCATCAANCTTGACGTAGATCACTTGCCGCCCAGATGCAGTCAATACGTCTGCGAAGTGGCGCATTGCACTGAACACCAACGCAATTTTTTGCTTGTGATGCTTGACATATGACGCCTCCGACCAAACCTCTGCCATAANAACNACGTCTTCAGGCTCAAGAAGATTCAGTGACGACAGGCTGTCTGATAACTGGTCCCCAAGGATGAGGCAACAACGGGCCAAAGNTGTACTCCTNNNACAACGAGGATGACATCCATGAACCTCAGAAAATTTTTTATNCCATGNTTNACAGTGGTGATCGGTATGACAACTTTAAAGGCGAATGCAAGCTGCGCCCCTCTTCTAGATCATTCGGTGCGGCAACTAGCCGNTGATCANGTCGATCGATTGTGCGAAGTCTATCAGGGCCAAGTCGTCATGATCGTCAATACCGCATCGAAATGTGGGTTCACCCCACAATTTGANGGTCTCGAGGCGCTTTATAAAAAGTACAAAGATCAGGGGTTTGCGGTTCTTGGCTTCCCATCCAAAGATTTTGGAAACCAAGAATACGGGACTGAGGAAGAANCCGCNGANTTCTGTCGACTCACCTACGGGGTTCAGTTCCCGATGTATGCAACAACGCACGCCAAAAAAGGCAAAGCAGATGCTCTATTTAAAGGACTTGCCGAGGCCGCCGACGGCGACTACCCCTCTTGGAATTTCCATAAATATATTATCGATCGGGACGGTCAACTCGTCGGTAGTTTTGGATCATTCACAGGTCCATCGTCACGCCNCATTNCACGCGTCATCGAAGANGTNTTGTGAGTAATTAGTGCGGGCGTGNTGCNCCCGCATACCCCTCTCGGCGAGCAGACAAGGCGATCGATACCGAATCTGAAAACCGTAACGCATGTGGTTTATCGATCACCACATCAGCCCACATAACNTGNGGGTGTTCCATNACAAGCGACAGAACTTCATCCGTCATCCGCTCTAGCAGAAGAAATCGATTCGATTCGACATGCTTGATCACTTTTTTCGTGATCGTTCGATAATTCAGCGCCTCATCAATGACATTAAACGAGACTGCCTTTTCTGCGTGATAATGGATCTGGATGTTGATCACCACATCCTGTTGGTTTTTCTTCTCATCATCATTGATGCCAATATAAGTCCGTAGCCTCAAATCCTGAATATGGATTTTAGCTATCTGGTCTCTTTGAAAGTCTGTCATCAACTCTTCCCAATCAATCGAAGGAACTCACTGCGTGTCGCCTGATGCTCCCTAAAATCNCCAAGCATGACTGATGATGCCATCGTGGAATTCTGTTTCTCGACGCCCCGCATCATCATGCAGAAATGTCGCGCTTCAACGACCACAGCGACCCCACGAGCCCCGGTGACGTTCTGAACCGCAAGAGCAATCTCCCGTGTGAGGTTCTCTTGGATTTGCAGACGTCTCGCGTACATATCCGTAATGCGTGCAAACTTTGACAGCCCCAATACCTTGCCGTTTGGCAAGTAGCCAATATGACACCGGCCGGAAAAGGGAAGAATATGGTGCTCGCACATGGAATAGAGTTCGATATCGCGGACAACAACCATTTCGTCATTTTCCGATTCGAACACTGCACCATTGACCAGGGTCTCGAGATCTTGACGATAACCTGAGGTTAGAAACTCGAGTGCTTTTGCAGCACGCTTAGGTGTATCCAGAAGGCCTTCCCGTTCGGGATTCTCGCCAATGGCAGTAATCACGTTCCGGTAGGATTCAGATAATGAATCAATCATGGGGTCTCCAATTGTTCATATGGCCAATCAGCATTTCATGGAATAACAAGGTACTATCGCAGAGTGACAAACCAATCGACCGATGCCCTATACCTATGGCCCCTTTGAAAGAAAACAACAAATGTCGAGCATTCCAATTGAAATTGTTGCTCGCGATCGGATTGCTCATCGCAACGGGGTCGATTGCCGCGAGTCTGCTGGATCTCACTGCAGTCGTGACTGCGTTTGGTTCACTATCAGCCCATACGATTCTTGTAATTTTATTACTCGGGTCCGTCAGTTGGCTCTTGCGGGGGCTCCGAACGTGGCTACTGTTCGAACAAGTTCCATTGTTAGAGGCCCTTGGTATGAGCTTTGTGCACAATACAGCCAATAACCTCGCGCCGATGCGATTGGGAGAACTCGCTCTACCGATACTTGCCCGATGGCTTGGGAAAGTTGAATTTTCAGTTGGCTTAACAAGCCTTTTATGGATACGGCTACTCGACTTCATCAGTCTCGTCGGTATCAGTCTCTGCATTCTTTTGCTTCCAAGCGCCGGCAGTGTCATGCTNGCGCTCCTCGCCGCCTTCATTTTTCTCACACCGTTACTAATCGCTGTGGTGGTTCCAAAAACGCAAGGCTTGCGATTACCGAAGATATTGGAGCAAGCCCGAAGTCAACTCATCTTTGAGTCGCAAAATGGTCAACGCTTACACCGAATGTGGAGACTGACGATTCTTGCTTGGCTCGCGAAAATCCTAGGAATGGCGATCCTGCTTGCGACACTCTCTGGTATCGCGGTCACTGATGTCATCTCAACAATTCTTGGCGCAGAGCTCTCGTCAATTCTACCAATCCACGGGCTTGCCGGGGCAGGAAGCTATGAGGCAGGAGGAATCATTGGCTCAACCCTTGTGGGTCTGTCTCCGATACTCGCGCTTGAGATGACGATTCAACTGCACATTTACGTACTGAGTCTCACTGCTGTCTTCGGTATACTCGGTGTTTTATTGCTATTGAAACGGACTTTACATGGCTGACACCCTGCCCCGTCTGTCAGTTGTCATTCCACTTTATAAGGAAGAAGACAACGTCGAACGCTTGATTG
Source organism: Gammaproteobacteria bacterium (assembly GCA_002705325.1). The sequence goes on from PAFS01000056.1 coordinate 7,665, forward strand.
ATGAACTGCATTCAGCACTCGAGCCCTATCCAGGTGAATTTGAATTTGTCCTCGTGGACGATGGCAGCACTGATGGTACGCGAGAACTGTTATTGGAAGCGAGGGCAAACTTTGGAGATCACATCATGGTGATTTCACATCGACGGAATCTTGGTCAAACGCAAGCCATGCAAACCGGACTCCAGGCGGCCCGTGGTGATGTGATTGCTTTCATGGATGGTGACTTGCAAAACGACCCAGCAGATATTCCAGCGATGGTTGAAAAACTTGAAACTGATCATCTCGACCTTCTGTGTGGCTGGAGGAAAAACCGTCAGGACACGCTGGATCGTACGCTACCGTCTCGCATGGCAAATTGGCTGATTGGTTGCGTCTCAGGTGTTGCTTTGCATGATTATGGTTGTAGCTTGAAGGTTGGACGCCGAGATGTGCTTGATGGCCTTGATCTTCGGGGTGAAATGCATCGATTCATCCCCTTGTGGGTTGCTAACCTCACTCACCCAAGCCGGATCGCAGAAATCCCTGTCAATCATCGGGCTCGAACAGCCGGCACATCAAAATACGGGATTTCAAGGACTCCTCGAGTGATTCTAGATCTCCTGGCCGCCTGGTTTTTTTTGCGATTTCGAGAGCGTCCAGGGCACTTCTTCGGTGTTGCTGGACTGATTACTGGGGGGTTTGGAGGGNTCGCGCTCACCTATCTTTTCATCTTAAAGCTTGTCGGCGTAGATATCGGAAACCGCCCTCTACTGATCACTGGCGTGTTACTCGCACTCGTCGGACTTCAGTTAATTACCACTGGATTAATCGCCGAGATGCTTACGCGTCTACGCACTCGANCGCAGCCACCATTGACCAAGCAAACNGAGGCATCAAGCTGGTCACAAGGATCCGATGATCGCCCTGCATAAGCTCGATTGGCAATTATTTCTATGCCTCGTCGTTCTCGGATTCATCGGAACCTGGGTACCACTTTTTGATCTTGACGAAGGCGCATTTCTTGAGGCCACACGTGAACTTGTCGATGGCGGCCATTGGGCCGCGACCACCTTGGATGGAGAACCAAGGTATGACAAACCAATCCTTTCTTACTGGCTCCAGGCAATCTCGCTCACGCTTTTTGGATGGTTGAGTCATCTGATCCCAATTGAGGTAATNGGTCGTCTTCCATCAGTGATCGCCGGGGCTCTTTGGGCACTTGTTTTGGGGCGATTCAGTGCCGAAATCTCNAAAAAACCAGCGCTTGGGGTCTTCGTCGCGCTTGCGCTAGTCACCACCCTTGGNACNCTGGTCATTTCTCGCGCAGCGACTGCCGACGCAATTCTCAACTTATGGTTCGCACTACTGTTTACAGACATTGCGCGCTACATANAGAAGCCCAGTGATTCGCTAAGGCTTCGTATCTTTCTGTGGTTTGCACTCGGTNTTCTCACCAAAGGTCCAGTGGCCGTCATCATCCCNGCAGGCGCCTTCGCCCTATGGGTAGTTATATCTAATCAATGGCGCCTTCTTTGGAAGGCATTGGCATCATTCCGAGCATGGGCNTTGTCGATTGCGGTGCTAGCTCCCTGGCTGGTTGGGGTCTATGACGCGCAAGGACTNGCATTTTTTGAAAATTTCNTTCTTCGGCATAACGTTGAGCGTTTTTCTGGGAACCTCCATGGACACGGGGGCCATCCGCTCTANTATGTCTTTGTCATGCCGCTGGTCCTCCTTCCGTACAGTGGCTTGGTGATGGCGATCCTNCTCAAAATTCGAGAGTATTGGGGCTGCCCTGTGAATCGGTTCGCCTTAATCTGGGTTGGTTTTGTTGTGATGCTTGTGTCTTTATCCGGNACACAACTTCCCCACTACGTTCTNTATTCCACAGCCCCGCTCTTCGTCTTATATGCACGTGTCTTGCCATCACTCTCATCACGCTTTTGGGCTCTGCCAGGCNTATTCATACCGCTTCTACTCATTGGGCTTGGTGTATTTCACCAGTGGATTCCAGAACCCAAACATCTCAGAGATCAAGAACAACTGATTTTGTTATTTCAACTGATCACCGTCTGGTGGTGGCCTTTGACTTTTGCCACGATCAGTCTTTTCTTGCTTGCTTTGATTGCTGTCTTTGCACCAACGTGGCGCTTGAGCCAACGATTGATTGCATTAGGCGGTGTCCAGTTGGCATGTATCGNANTNATTNTTCTGCCCATTCTTTCAGAGGCCAGGCAACGACCGCTCAAACAAGCGGCATTGATCGCCAAAGAGGCCCAAGCAGATGTGGTTTCGCAAGGGGTTCGAATGCCAAGCTTCTCGTTTTACCGAANTGCAATCACACCAGAAAGTCCGCCGCTCCGAGGCCAGTGGGTACTGATTTCAGTGACTCGTATTCACGAACTACAGGCACTGCAGATTCCACTTGAAGTCAAAGCTGCCGGTCCCGGGTGGCGCCTGATCGCCCTCGCTGGATCNCCGTCGATTTAATCCTTCTTTTGTAACTGAAGGCTGGCTGAGTTAATACAATACCGGAGCCCTGTCGGAGTTGGACCATCGTTGAACACGTGTCCCAAATGCGAATCACAGACATCACAAGTCACCTCGGTCCGTGGCATAAAAACAATTGACCGGTCATCATGTTCGCCGATGACGTCCGGGTCAATCGGCTTAAAAAAGCTCGGCCAGCCAGATCCTGATTCAAACTTATGCTCAGAATCAAANAACGGGGTATGGCAACAGACACAGTGNTAGATTCCCACNGTTTTTNAATCGTGATACGCATTTTCAAACGGTTTTTCTGTCCCTTTTTNGCGTGTCACCCAATACGACTCGGCCGATAATTGCGCTCTCCATTCCGCATCCGTCTTTTTTACCTTTTTTCCTGAACTCATAACTTGAACTCCGCTTAGAAACCAATATCTTTNAAACAAACCCAGTTGCCTTAAGGAGAGGCTGANATGTTACGGATAGCGCTGTTTCTTTTAACTAACTTGGCCATTGTGTTGGTCGCAAGTATCACTCTCAGTCTACTGGGCTTTGAAGGATACTTGGCAGCAAACGGTGTGGATTTAAACCTCTCGAGCCTNTTAGTGTTTTGCTTCGTTTTNGGCATGGCTGGAAGCTTCGTCAGTCTTCTCNTCTCTAAAACAATGGCGAAGATGGGAACTGGAACACAAATTATTACCCAACCACAGACGGCAGATGAAAAGTGGCTTGTCGATACCGTCGCCGAACTCTCCAAAAAGGCGGGTATTGGAATGCCCGAAGTCGGGATCTTCCAAAGTCAGGTGAGTAACGCATTTGCCACAGGATGGGACCGAAATAATGCGCTTGTAGCTGTGAGTACTGGCCTACTCAGCCGATTCAGTCATGACGAAGCCCGAGCGGTAATGGCGCATGANATAGGTCACGTCGCCAACGGTGACATGGTGACGCTTGCCTTGGTTCAAGGGGTCGTCAATACCTTTGTGATGTTTTTCTCTCGAATCATCGGGCACACCATTGATCGCGCTGTTTTTAAAACCGAACGCGGTCACGGACCAGCCTTTTACATCACAACTTTTGTCGCTGAAATCATCCTAGGTATCCTGGCCTCGATGATTGTCTTCTGGTTTTCTCGTCAGCGAGAATTCAGAGCAGACGCTGCAGGCGCGCAACTGGCTGGAGCCCCAGCAATGATTGGCGCACTTGAACGACTTCGCGCTGAACAAGGCGCACCATCAGAATTACCAGACTCCATGGTGGCTTTTGGAATTCGCACTGGCGGAAAAAATATGATGCGTTTATTCATGACACANCCGCCGCTTGAGGAGCGCATCGCCGCGCTTCAACCGACTCGTTAATCAGACCTTATACGTGAGTGCGGCGAAGCCGCGCTCACAATCCTCAACCAAATCGTCAACTGATTCGAGACCCACGGCAATTCGAATCATATTCTCTGAAATACCCATCAATTCACGGTCTGCATCATCGAGTCGACCATGGGTACTTGTCGCCGGATGGCAAACCGTGGTTTTCACATCACCTAAGTTGGCAGTCAATGACATCAGACAGGTCGTATTTAAAAATGACCATGCGTCCTCACGAGACCCATTTTTCAGGGTAAAACTCAGCACACCACCGCCCGCCTTCATTTGATGATCAATTAATGCCTTTTGAGGGTGCGTGCGCAATCCCGCATAGTTGACCCGTTCGACCTGCGGTTGTTGTTCCAGCCATTNTGCGAGGGCCATCGCCTTCTCACTATGCGCATGCATCCGAATATCCAGAGTTTCGAGACCTTTCAGAAAGATCCAGGCGTTAAACGCGCTCATCGTGACACCGCCAGAGCGAATAAACGATGTGACAGGCTCCACNAAGTCCGATCGGCCCAAAACGGCACCACCCAAAACCCGCCCCTGGCCATCGAGATATTTGGTAGCCGAGTGAATGATGAGATCAGCGCCAAGACTGAGTGGTTTTTGCAGTACAGGCGTCATGAAGCAGTTGTCCACGACCAATAGGCAATCATGCGCGTGGCAAAGCGCGGCAAGCCCTTCAATATCCACAATTTCAATGGTTGGATTTGACGGAGTTTCGCAATAAGCAAGCTTCGCTGGTTGCGCCAGCGCCCGCTCCCATGCGTCTAAATCAGTTGGTGATAGCAACTCAATTTCAAGGCCATATTTGATGAAAAAGTTCTTCACCAAGTTAAGTGTCGCGCCGAAAACACCGGTCGACATCAATACTCGGTCACCAGTCTGACAGTGCGCCATCAAAGTCGAGAGGATCGCACCCATCCCTGAAGCCGTCGCCTCACATGCCTCGGCCCCTTCAAGGACTGCGAGACGCTGACAAAAACTATCAACGGTCGGGTTATCGACGCGCGCATAGATTGAGAGTCCCGAATTATTCACAAAGGCATCTGCCATTGTTGCAGCATCAGGAAATACGAAGCTTGAGGTCGTAAAGATGGGCTCTGAATGCTCACGCTCAGGCGAGCGATCTCCGCCAACTCGTATCGCTTGCGTTTCTTCTGAGAGCGCTGAAACTAGAGATGCNAGTCGCCGGTCACGGTCCATCATGAGGCATCAGCCCGAAGATCCAAGCACGCATCCTCTGAATCTGCCTGTGCCTCTTGCTTGGCTCCATCACTTCGCTTTTTCGCCAACGCTTCGAGATATGCATCATCNACCTCTTTGGTGATATAGCATGCAGAAAAGACAGAATCCTCAAACGAATTGAGTGCTGGATTCAATTCGCGAACCGNATCAACAAGATCATCCAGATCTTGATAAATTAAACCNTCTGCNCCAATTAACTGATTAATNTCTTGNNCACTTCGTCCGTGTGCGATCAACTCGCTGGCGGCAGGCATATCGATGCCATACACGTTCGGAGAGACGACGGCAGGTGCAGCTGAAGCAAAATACACTTTCTTCGCGCCAGCATCGCGAGCCATGTCAACGATCTGATGACACGTGGTTCCACGGACAATCGAATCGTCCACAAGCAACACATTGCGCCCTTTAAATTCTTGGACAACCGGGTTTAACTTCTGACGAACGGATTTTTGTCGTTCTGTTTGGCCAGGCATGATAAATGTCCGACCGATGTATCGATTCTTAATAAACCCCTCTCGAAATAGAACACCCAATTTCTGTGCAACTTCGAGGGCACTGGTGCGACTGGTATCAGGAATGGGGATGACAACATCAATGTCGTGNTTCGGCATCTCTTTCAGAATTTTATCAGCCAGTTTACGACCCATATTAATTCGCGCTTGATACACAGATACCCCATCGATCACCGAATCAGGACGAGACAAATAAACGTATTCAAAGAGGCATGGGTNAGATTCTTGTTCGCTCGCGCAGAGCTTGCGATGCAGATGCCCCTCATTATCAATGAATGCTGCTTCGCCCGGCGCGAGGTCACCGATCAAAACAAAACCGGCNCAGTCGAGCGCGACAGATTCACTGGAGATCATGTATTCGACCCCTTGTTCTGTCTTGCGTTGACCGATACAAATCGGTCGAATCCCATAGGGGTCTCTGAATCCTAAAATTCCGTGACCNTTAATCAAAGCAACCACGCCATAAGCACCGCGACAACGACGATGCACGCCTTCAACTGCTGCGAAGAAATCATTTGGAGTTGGTTTAAAATTACCGCGAGCCTCTAGCTCATGCGCGAAAATGTTCAGCAACACCTCAGAATCGCTATCAGTATTGATGTGCCGCATATCATCTTCATACAGCTCTTTCATGAGATCTGCGGTGTTCGTGAGGTTGCCATTGTGCGCGAGGCTAATTCCGTACGGACTGTTGACGTAAAAGGGCTGCGCCTCAGCAGAGGAGCTTGTTCCTGCAGTCGGATAGCGGACGTGGCCAATACCCATGTTACCGACCAGGTATTGCATATGACGCATTCTGAAAACGTCACGCACGAGCCCGTTGTCCTTTCGCAAATAGAACTTACCGTTTGCTGAGGTCACCATTCCAGCCGCATCTTGGCCTCGATGCTGCAAAACAGTGAGTGCGTCGAATAACGCCTGATTCACGTTACCACGACCGAATATACCAACCACTCCACACATGATCGAAATCCCTCTCGTCAGCTAATTGACGGTTTAAAGCCAGAGGCTGACAGTTGATCAAAAGCCCATTGCGCCACTGTCTCAAAATGCGGCACAAGTGTTGCGCTAGTGTACCAACTGTCACCTACCAATGGGGTGAGATTTAATAATCCAACCACCACAGTGACAATCAATGCACCTCGCGCAAATCCAAACACCATCCCCAGCACACGATCTGTGGATGATAGACCCGTGGCGTTAATGAGTGCTCCGAGCAAAAAGCCAAGTGCCGCCCCAACCAACAAGGTTCCGACGAATAACGCCGNGAAGGCTGCGATTGAACGCATCAGTGAGTCCATAATATGGGTTTCTAATAACTGATCCATCGGCTCATGAAACTGACGTGCAACGACAAATGCAGCGATCCATGTCCCAAGGCTCAATGCTTCTTTGAGAAAGCCCCGACGTAAACTCATGAGTGTGGAAATTGCGAGTACCGCGACGATGGCCCAGTCGAAGGGAGCTAGACTCAGGCCCGCGTCAAGCTGCTCGGTCATGTTTGACCGTGCTCACGGACGTCATATTGCTCGATTTGAGCTTTTAACGACAATTGCGTTTGGATTGCAGTAGCGGCTGATTCAGCGGTTGTGCGGTCAAGTAATGGACCAACGTAGACACGAGTCAACGATTCTTCGGTACGCAGGTAAACGCGCCCGATCTCAAGCGCTTCAAGCTTTAGCTGTAGCGCTTGTGCATTTTCGCGATTCTTNAACGCNCCCACTTGAAGAATGAAGCTGGCTTGAGCTTCATCACCGATTGGCGCACCCATCAAGGCGTCGAGTTTGTCACGACTTTNCTGCANAGTGGCTTGATCAATGACTGGAGGAGCCACGGGTTCCGAANTGATTTGCGGTGGATCAGGTAACCGTGTCAGAGGCGGTCCCTGTTCGCGAATCGTTTCAAAACGCGGTGTCAGGAGCCAAGGTAATACCAGGGCTGCAACGGCAACCAGGGTTGCCGCACCAATCCACTGATGTTTCCTCCGATGCGAGGCTGGATTTGTTTGCGCTTGTTCAGTTGAAGAGGTCATGCCGAAGTGCGTCTGCCACTAATACAAAGGATCCAATGACCAAAACCTGATCATCCAAATTCAATTCAGAAGATAGCTCCNTCATCGCGATCGAAAGTGTAGCAAAACTCCGCCAACACGTCTGTTCAAATAGTGACGACCACGATTCCTCGAGCGAGTGGATGGATCGACCTCGCTCACCGTCAATACCAACCAATACAACCCGATCTGTAAATCCTTTCAAAATCGGCAGCATGGTATCAACATCTTTATCCTGCAGCGCCCCAAAGATCACAACCCGTTGCCGGCGAGGAATAACTGCTTCAAGTGACTGTGTCACAAACTCACATGCCAATGCGTTGTGACCCACGTCCAATATGTAATTTCGACTACCGATCACGTGCGCTGACATTCGCCCCGTGACTGACGCTTGATTGAGTATTTCTTCAATGGATCGTGATTTGAGATAGCCCAGCGCATCCATGGCGAGGCAAGCAAGTACAACCGATATTTTTGGAAGACGAGCGGATGAAACATCAAGCACGAGACCAGAGCGGGGTAAGGTCAGGGTGAGACCATCAAATACCTGATCAACCCAGAACAACTCAGCACGGTGTCTCCGAGCTTCGGTTAATAAAGTCCTCTGTACATTCGATACCGCAGAAAATGTCGGGGTACGTTCACGCATCACACCAGCTTTTTCCACCGCGATCTCTTCCAAAGAATTCCCAAGATACGCTTGATGATCAAACCCAATCGAGGTGATGATCGAAACATCAGGCTCAATCAGATTGACCGCATCAAGACGACCACCTAACCCAATTTCTAAAATCCAAAGATCGAGGCTAGCTGCGTCAAAGAGTACAAAACACGCTAATGTCAGGAACTCGAAGTACGTAAGAAAGATATCCGATTGGGCAGCTTNAACNGTCTCGAAAGCGCGAATCAGTTGTTCATCACTGACCATCTGACCATTAATGCGGATACGTTCATGGATCCGATGGATATGTGGAGAGGTGTATTGTCCGTAAGAGAGCCCTGCGTGATCTGCAATNAAACCAGCAACTTCGACAGTTGAGCCCTTACCNTTAGTGCCCGCAATCGTGACAACTCGTGATNAACCAGTGCATCGAAGTCTCGACCACACCTCNNCGACTCGCTCAAGACCTAGTTCAATCTGGGANGGGGGTGAGAGCGCCTCAAGATGACGCTCCCAATCAAGCAACGTTCTCAATGATNCAGACGAGATAAAACGCGAGCAATGGTGTCACGCATCTCAGGACGCGGCACAATCATNTCCACAGTGCCATGTTCCAANAGAAATTCCGCTCGTTGGAAACCTTCCGGTAGCGTCTCNCGGACGGTTTGCTCAATCACCCGAGGGCCTGCGAAACCAACCAGCGCCNTTGGCTCTGCGATNTTCAAATCACCAAGCATTGCAAAGGATGCAGACACCCCACCAAAAACCGGATCCGTAAGGATCGAAATGTAGGGGATCCCTTGTTCACGCATTTTTTCGAGTACAGCAGATGTTCTCGCCATCTGCATTAGAGATAACAGCGCCTCCTGCATACGTGCTCCACCAGATGCTGAAAAACAAACCAGTGGCACCCGCTTCTCCAAGCATAGCTCTGCGGCACGCACAAATTTCTCACCGACGACCGCACCCATCGAACCACCCATAAACGCNAACTCGAAAGCAACTGCGACAAGAGGTTTTGATTGAAGAGTCCCTTCCATNGCAACCAAAGCGTCGCTTTCACCCGTCGATTTTTGTGCCTGAGCAAGACGATCTTTGTACTTTTTTTGGTCTTTAAATTTCAAACGATCTTCTGCGACCAATTCCATAAACAGTTCGGTGCTCGAACCCTCGTCCAAAAATCCATCTAACCGAGCACGTGCTCCAAGTCGGCCATGATGACCACACTTTGGGCAAACGCTCTGATTTCGCTCAAGCTCAGGCTGATAAAGAACCGCTTCGCACGCACCACACTTCGACCAGAGTCCGTCAGGCATGCTCGCTTTACGCTCAACTGCTTTTGACCTAACAGCGGTCGTGACGATTCTATCGAGCCAATTACTCATGCATTCCCTCTACGACTACGCCTTAGCATCCATCGCCTCACGCATCGGTCTCAAAATCGATTGCAATGCCTCGGGGATCTTTGCTGGNTCATTGNTTAATGACTCNACTTGACTNACAAGAACAGTCCCAACAATGCTGCCATCNGCTGTTGAGGAAATTGCCGCAGCATCTNCGGCAGTCCGGATACCAAAACCGACACAAATAGGCACCGAAACATGTTGGCGGATATGCTCAATACGCTCTTTCACTTCGCNCGTATCAAGTTTCGACGACCCGGTAATACCCTTTAANGAGACGTAATAGAGATAACCTGAGGTGGCCTGACCGATAGCCGCCAAGCGGGTGTCCGTCGTGGTTGGTGCGGCAAGGTAAATGAGATCAAGCCCGCGGTCTTTCGCGCCTTTCACCAGTGAACCCTCTTCCTCTGGTGGCATATCGACAATCAGCAGTCCATCCACTCCAGATTTCTCGCATGCGTCACAAAAAGCGGTCTCACCCATAGCGATCACGGGATTCAAATAACCCATCAATACAACAGGTGTTTGTTGATCGGTCTGTCGGAACTCAGAGACAGCATCCAATACACTACGAAGCGTCGTGCCTCCCGCAATCGCACGTTCTGCACCCCGTTGATTCACCGGTCCGTCTGCAAATGGGTCCGAGAAAGGCATNCCGAGTTCGATGATATCAGCGCCAGCTTCGACCATTGCGTGCATTGCGGGCACAGTTACACTCGGCGTCGGATCCCCGGCGATAATATAAGGAATCAAGGCTTTACGGCCAATCGNACTGAGTGCGTCCATACGCTGTTGAATGCGGTTACTGCTCATGTCAGCGAAATTCCCTCCAACTTAGCAACGGTAAAGATGTCTTTATCTCCCCGTCCTGACATATTAACGACAACGGTTTGATCAGGACGCATCGTCGCTGCCAGCGTCTTGGTATAGGCTAAAGCGTGAGCTGTCTCTAACGCCGGAATGATGCCTTCGACCTGTGACACTTCATGGAATGCATGCAAGGCCTCGTCATCTGTGGCACCGACATAGTTCGCGCGCCCAATGTCTTTCAAGTAGGCATGCTCTGGACCAACACCCGGATAATCGAGCCCGGCCGATACAGAATGGGTGTGCGCAATTTGCCCATCATTATTATCCATCAGATACGTCTTCGCCCCATGCAGGACACCCGGTCGGCCAGAACACAAAGGTGCAGCATGCTGACGCGTTGAAAGCCCGCGGCCAGCAGCCTCAACACCATAAATAGCAACCTCAGTGTCCTTCAGGAACGGATAAAACAGACCGATCGCGTTCGATCCACCACCAACGCANGCNACTAANGCATCGGGANACTGANCGAATAANTCNTTCGATTGCCACTTCACTTCACGGCCCACGACAGCATTAAAGTCGCGAACAATCTGAGGATAAGGCGCTGGGCCAGCCACTGTACCAATAATGTAAAATGTGTCATCAACGTTCGTCACCCAGTCCCGCATCGCTTCGTTCAGCGCATCCTTTAAAGTCCGCGATCCTGACCCGACTGGAACAACCGTCGCACCTAACAACTTCATGCGGTAAACATTCGGTGACTGACGTTCGACGTCATCAGCACCCATGTACACCACGCACTCTAGACCAAGCCGAGCAGCTACAGTCGCTGACGCCACACCATGTTGGCCAGCCCCAGTCTCAGCGATTACTCTTGGCTTTCCGGAATATTTTGCCAACAGGGCTTGCCCGATGGTGTTGTTTACCTTGTGAGCACCCGTGTGGTTCAAGTCTTCCCGCTTGAAATAAACCTGTGCTCCACCAATGGCTTTTGACCAACGCTCGGCGTGATATAGGGGAGAAGGACGACCAACAAATGACGCAAGATCAGCATCGAATTCCCGTTGAAAATCAGGGTCGTTTTTCAGTTTTTGATAGTTCTGATCGAGCTCGCTGAGTGCCGCCATGAGGGTCTCAGACACGTAGCGCCCACCGTAATCACCAAAATGCCCGCCTGTATCGGGTTCATAGTCCAATGATCTTAATTCTTGTTCTGTTAGTGCCATATTGCTCTCAGATTAGTTTCGACACGCGTTCATAAAGCGCAACATTTTATCAGGATCCTTGCGTCCTGGCTTGGTCTCAATGCCTCCACTGACATCCAAGGCCCAGGGAGCGACTTGTTCAATCGCGTCCTTCGCGTTTTCCGGAGATAATCCACCAGCGAGGATAATTGGCGCATTTGACTGCGGAATCATTCCCCAATCAAAACGTTCGCCAGTACCTCCAGGTTGTCCTTTCACGTATGCATCCAATAAAAATCCGGAGGCATTGGGATATCGTTCCATTTCAGTCTGGATGTCAATCTTCGGCCGCACTCGGAATGCTTTGATGAATGGTAGACCGACAGCATCGCAGAATTCGGGAGTTTCGTCACCGTGATACTGAATCAAGTTCAGCCTTGTTCGCTCAAAGATGTTTTGTATGATCGCCGGCCGCTCATTTACAAATAACCCAACCCGAGTCACAAATGCAGGTACTGAGGAGGTCAACATCGCCGCATGGTCGGGCGCCACACTACGCGAACTTGGCGCGTAGAAAACGAAGCCAAGCGCATCCACCCCAAGCTTCACGGCTCGAGCAATATCTTCCTCATGCGTTAGCCCACAAAACTTTACTCGCGTCATGGCACCTACTGTAACGGATCTGAACGCAGAATGTCTTTTGCTATCTGCGGAATTCTAACGGTTTTCGGAAGACCGAAATGATCATCAAACGTCGGACCTAAAAAATACAATCCGTGCGGTGGGGCAGTCACTCCGCCCTTCGTTCGGTCTTTTGACTCGAGAACCTGTCTCGCCCAGATGACCGGTTCTTCTTGTGAGCCAATAGCTGTTAAAACGCCAACGATATTTCGGACCATGTTTTGCAAAAAACCATTTGCTTCAACATGCACAGCAATCACACCTTCATGACAATGCACACTCAATTGACTGAGCGTTCGCACAGATGTTTTCGCCTGACACTGCGCTGACCGATACGCATTAAAATCATGCGTCCCAAGCAAGGAACTCCCCGCTTCACTCATCAGTTCTGGATCAAGACGTTTATGCGTGAACGTTATTGAATTTCTGAGTAGCGCATTGCGATACGGTGATTGCCTGATGAGATACACGTATTGTCGCGATCGTGCACTAAAACGCGCATGAAATTCAGGATCGACCTGTTGTGCCCAAGATAGGGAAATATCGTTCGGTAGTTGTGTGTTCACCCCCATGACCCAGTTGTAGGAATCACGGTGAGCAACCGTATCAAAGTGACAGATCTGCGAACTTGCATGCACGCCAGAGTCGGTACGGCCTGAGCACACTACGTTAATTGGCTCGTCAGCGACCTTGGATAGGGCTTTTTCCACCTCTGTTTGTACAACTCGAGTGTCATGCTTTTGCGCCTGCCAGCCACGATACCCTGAGCCATCATACTCAACAGATATCGCGATGCGGCAGGGTGTCGGATCATTCTCGGTGGACATCAATTAATGCACGAGCAGCTTCGGCGCTCTCTTTATGAGGAGAAACTGAAACACGATCCAAAATCTCAAGGGCTGTCTGCACCATATTCATTTCGATATATTTTTGTGCGAGCTCTAGCTGGTGTAAAGCAATCTCAGCCTCATCATTCGGATCTTCACCCCATTCAGGGTTCTCATTCAAAGCGTCAGCTGAAAATGCTGCGATCAACTCGTCTCCGTCTGAGCCATACAAACTCTCAGCCTCGGATTTACGAGAGGGATCCTCAAGTTTTTCTTTCAAGGTGGCAACAGCAATCTCAGTCTGTGACCCTGTTGAAACATCGAGAGACTCTATTTCTTCAGTACGGGCGTGCTCAACCTCTTCGACCTCTTCGACCTCTTCGACCTCTTCGACCTCTTCGACCTCTTCGACCTCTTCGACCTCTTCGACCTCTTCGACCT
>PAFS01000057.1 GCA_002705325.1 Gammaproteobacteria bacterium
GTTGTTCGCTGATTCGGGGGACATAATTCCTTCTATCGCACCCTTCCCGAATTCTTCCGGATGATTGGAGACACGTTTCTCAATCGCATAACCAACGAACGTAGCGATACTAGGTCCAGTGCCTGGTAACGCGCCAAAAAAGCTACCAACTCCGGCGCCTCTCAACATCGGGTTGATCGACCGTCGCCACTCAGCCCGCGACGGTAACATCGACCTCAAACTTATTGCTTGATTAAAAGCCCTACCGACAGAGTCCTTGACTGAAAAAATTATCTCAGACACCCCAAATAGTCCCATCGCAATCGTTATAAAGCTGAACCCCTCGTATAACTCAATTTGGTCGAACTCGAACCTCGGCACTCCGGTCTCTAAATCCATACCGGTGCAACCTAGAAGTAACCCCAGGCAAACCATGGCTAGACCCTTCGCGGGAGATTCTTGGGTCACGGTGGCCGCCGCAACTAACCCCAACATCATGATCGCGAAATACTCGGCCGGACCAAATGCCAGCGCCCACGCAACAATAATGGGAGACAACACAAAAAGCACGATGATGCCCAGCGTACCGCCGATATATGACGATATGGTAGTCATAAAAAGTGCTAAGCCGGCCTTACCTTTTTGGGCCATAGGATAGCCATCGATGCATGTCACAGCATTTGAAGGAGTTCCAGGCAGATTGAGCAGGATAGACGCTGTAGATCCCCCATACTCGGCGCCGTAATAGACGCCCCCTAACATTACTAGCGCTGTGGTCGGTTCAAGATAGAAGGTGACTGGCAGGATCATCGAGATGGCGGCCAACGATCCGATCCCCGGAAGCACCCCGAAAAAAGTTCCCAGAAACACCCCTATGAAACAATAGAGCAGATTTACCGGCGAAATAGCAGTCTCTAGGCCAATTAAAATATTGGCAAAAATGTCCACCGTTAGAGGCCTTTGACACCCGGAATGGGAAGACCCAGCATTACTGAAAAAACTAGCCAGGTTGCAAGACTTATCACCATTGCCATCCAAATAGCGGTAGCCGGCTTAAAATACTCAGATCCGAGACTCGCTAGCAAAACGGAAAGCACCGACGCTGGTATAAGACCGAACTGCGGTATCACCACGGCGAAAGCAATAATCGCAGCCATAATTCCGAAGAAAGATCGGACAAAACGATAGTCAACTGATGAGCGTTCGACCGTCTCTCGTCGAATCGCCCCTATAAAAATGAGTGCCCCGAGAGCAACAGCACAAACAGCGTACGCCCGAGGCAAAAAACCGGGACCCATGTGTCGTGCCGTACCCATTTCATATTCATACGAACCAAAAAAATAGAAAATTCCCAACGCTATTATAAGCGCCGATGCAAGATATTCGGCAGGAAAAAAGGAATAACGTCTCATCCTTGTATCCGTTAAATGAGGCGCGTTGCGCCCCATTTAAGGTGTTACTTTTTGATATTTTCCTCTTTAGCAACGCGGATCCACGTATCCATATTTTTATCGACCCAAGCGCTGAACTCGCTCACGCTCATCGGTCTCGGACTGCTGCCCCTTTTTGCTAGAGCATCCTTGAACTCGGCCGTGACAAGCACTTTGTTAATGGACTTATTAAGGTAATTTACGACGTCATCGGGCATACCCTTCGGCCCAAGAATTCCCCACCACTGGACAATCTCGTACCCGTCTATCCCCACCTCTTGGAGTGTAGGAATCTCTGGTGCCGCGTCAGAGCGAGTAGCACTCGTGACAGCCATCCCCTTTATCTTACCCGCTTTGTACGGAGGCAACATCTGAGTCAACGAGCCGATCGAGAACTCAATATGATCACCCATCACGTCCTTCATGGCCGGCGCGCCACCTTTGTATTGCACCGCCTGGATATCCGAACCTAAAGCTTTCCTCAAAATTTCTCCGGCAAAATGCTGAATACTACCGACGCCGGTCGCGCCATAACTAAGCTTGCCTTGGTTAGCTTTTAGGTATTCAAAATATTCTTTAGCCGTGTTTGCGGGGGCCCCAGGACGAACTCCTAGCATCAGAGGACTCTGGCCCACCAACGCTATACGAGTGAAATCATTCCTAGCATCAAACGGCTGCTTCGCTATGACCGCCGGACGCATGGTAAAAGTTACTGAAGCGATCTGAATAGTATAGCCGTCTGGCTTTTGCGCTGCGGTATAGGTTGACCCAACGTCAGAACCAGCACCGGGCTTGTTTTCGATTACTACCGGTTGACCCCAGTCCTCCGAAAGCTGCTTGCCTAACTGCCTAGCAACGATATCGTTTGATCCGCCTGGCTTGAAAGGAACAATTAATGTGACTGGTTTATCAGGATAAGCCGCCAACGCGAACGAGGAGACTGCCAATACCGATGCGCCCACAAAAGGGGCTAGAATTCGGGTCAATATATTCATCTTGAATCCTCCGTAAATGACCTCTTTTTATAATCTGTATTCTAAGAACTACGGAGTATCACATTCACATGCTTCGATGGGCCAGTCTAATATCAGAAAGGTTTGCCCCTGATAATGTATCGAGTTAGACAATCTCAAGCAGAATAGCGGTATTGCTCTGAATCCACCTCCATAAGTAGCTTCTCACTCCAACGTTCTCCGGAAATAGTCAACGGACTCATTATCGTTGCTGCTTTAACAAGCGCCGACTCATCCACCTCTAGTTCAGCGGCCGTGAGATTTTGTTTCGCACAATCCTCAAATCGTGTGCCCGGTATCGCAAGAATATGATCCCCCTGAGCCAATACCCAAGCTAAAGCCAGTTGCGCTACTGTAATGCCATGCTCGTCCGCAAGAGCGGCCAGTTCATCAAGTATTCTTAAATTCGTCACAAAACTCTCACCCTTAAACCGAGGCATTGTGTGCCGGATGTCTTTCTCAGCCAGAACATCCATATCTCGAATTTTTCCGCCCAGGAATCCTCTACCAAGTGGCGAGTACGAGACGAACGCAACACCCCTCTGACTACAAATCTCCGCAATTTCATCGTTAGGTGTCCTAGTCCATAAGGACAGTTCAGACTGAACGGCAGCTAATGGACACAAGTTGAGAGCCCTGTTGAGCGTTTTGGGAGATGGCTCCGACAGTCCTATAAATCGAATTTTACCCTGATCCCTCATGTCCATAAGCGCACCAATACTTTCCTCCACAGGCACATCGAGATCAATTCGGTGCAAGTAGTACAGATCGATGCAGTCGGTACCAAGCCGGCGCAGACTATCTTCACAAGTTTTCNTCAACACCTCCGGTCGACCGTTAATCTCTCGCTTACCACTGGCNTCGCGNTANAGGCCNCACTTCGACGCNAGGAAGTATTCNGANCGACGGTGACCGATTGCCTTATTGAGCAACTCTTCNTTTTTACCGAANCCGTAAAGCGCNGCCGTATCCAGATGNTCGTAGCCCATATCGAGAACGGCNTTCAGGGTNCGGATACNCTGCTCCTCACTGCAAGGCTCGTATGCCTGGGANAGTCCCATGCAGCCGTATGCGACCGCTGTCACGTTGGCNTCACCNAGCTTTACTTTTTTAACCATCAGCNTTTACCTTTTTTCTAANATCTCAACCTAATCAGATTTCCTTGGGTTTCNCACACCGNGNATNACGATNCCCAGTACAATCGCNTTGGATTATCAACCAAAAGTTTGTTTTGCGACTCCTCNTTGACGGCAATCAACGGAATCACATCNACCAGGGCCCCATCATCGGGTACATGAGACTTCATGTTCGGGTGAGGCCAATCCGTTCCCCANAGNACCCTGTCCGGGAAAGACTCAACCAATGCCTTGGCGAAGGGAACAACATCGGAATAATCGGGAGCCTNTTCGGTCAATCGTTCTGGNCAGCTGACCTTGGTCCAGATGTTNGGGTTCTGATCCAACAACGCCATGAACGCCTTAAACTGNTCNCTCCCAACTCCGAGACCGACGTCCGGACGTCCCATATGATCGACGACGACANCCTGGTCACTGGCGAGAGACTCCAGGAAAGGCCTTAGATCCTCGAGATCCGGACTCTCAAAATAGACAACGATATGCCACCCCAGGGCCTTAACCCGATTGGCNAGACCAACAAATACCTCTCTAGGAGTTGAGTCGACTAAACGCTTCACGAAGTTAAAGCGAACACCCCTCACACCCGCGTCGTTTAACTGCTTCAATTCACCATCAGTCACATCTGGCGACAAGACAGAAACACCTCGACCGAGTTCACCGGCAGTCTCCAGTGCGTCGACAAGGGCCGCGTTATCTGATCCGTGGCAACTTGCCTGGACGATCACGTTTCTAGAGAANCCTAGGAAGTCCCTCAGCTCGAATAGTTTTTCTTTGGGGGCATCGCACGGGGTGTATTTTCGTTTGGGGTGATACGGAAAGCGGTCCGCAGGTCCAAACACATGACAATGCGCGTCGACCGCGCCTTGAGGCGGAACATATGACGGCTTCTTGGGGTTCGGATGAAACGGCAGATAATCAGGATCCATAGTCATAGTGTTCTCACTTCTCCAACGGGTAAACAGTGCCTTCAAATAATTTTCTGGCGGTTCGCAACAATGCGGCGCTTCGNAACTCATCACCATCCATGTAGGCAACGACTGTCATTTCTCCCGTCGGGTGCTCTACCGGTAATGTTTTCTGATCACCATCTGGGACCCGAGCCAACGGATAGGCCACCGTCCCGGGGGTAATCGCTGCGGTCGCGACGCTTACCGCGCCCAACACCCCTATCGAGGCATGGCAACGGTGTGGAATAAAGGTACGGGTAGAGATACACCCCCCATTTTGTGGCCCACTAACGAGGCTCATCTTCGGCACAGACTTCTCGGTCACGTCCCCTAGATTCATCAGCGGACCCACCTGCAGTCGGATAGACTCAAGCCGGGTCTTTAACTCAGTGTTACTGTCTAGCTCGTCTCGCGACTCGGTGCCGCTGATCCCGAAGTCAGACGCGTTTAAGATGACGACAGGCATCCCGTTATCGATCAGGGTGACGTCAACACCGTCAATACAATCCATCAAGTTTCCGCTCGGATACAGAGCCCCGCAGGTTGAGCCTGCTGTCTCTTTGAATTCACAGGTAACTGGGGCCGATGCTCCCGGGACGCCATCGATAGCGGAATTACCTTTATAGGTCACTTTTCCATCAGGAGTCTGGACCTGCAAGACAGCGATTTGATCTGTATTTTCCATAAATACAGACACCTGTGTGGCGTCACCCTTGGCCGGTACAAGCCCCTGCTCAATGGCAAAGGGCCCGACAGCCGCAAGAATATTTCCGCAGTTCTGTGCGTCGGTAACAATAGCCTGATCAACAAAAACTTGGAGGAATAAATAATCCACGTCACAGTCCGGATTAGACGATTTCTTAACGATTCCAATCTTGGAAGTCAGGGGATCAGCACCACCCATACCNTCAATCTGTCTATTATCCGGAGACCCCATGATTTCTAGGAGTGCCTGATCCCTCTCAGCAGGATCTGATGGCAAATCAGTGGCAAGAAAAATACCGCCTTTNGAGGTCCCTCCACGCATCCAGACACAGGGGATACCCTCAGACATATTTCAGGCCTTTTTCGGCGAGCCTGGGTCTCATATTGTAGATATCCAAACCAAGCTCGCCGTTCGCCAACCTCGTTCGCTTATCTTCTTCTTTAGCTTCCCGATCCAAGGCGGCCGCGAGAACCGACTCGGCTTCTGAATACCGAACAACGCAGACGCCATCATCATCCGCGATGACAACATCACCCGGATTGACAATCTCCTCGGCGCAAACGATTTGTANATTGACGGAACCTAATGTTTCTTTAATGGTTCCCTGCGCAAATACGTGCTTTGACCANACTGGAAAGTTCATTTCTCGAAGAATCTTCGTGTCTCGTACCCCGCCCTCGACAATCAATCCCACGACACCCCGAGCCTGAGCCGATGTGGCCAATAGATCACCGAAAAAACCGTGATTCGATCGTGAAGTCGGGGCAAATACAAGAATATCNCCGGGCTGACACTGCTCGATCGCGACATGGATCATCCAATTATCCCCGGCCGCACCCGAGATCGTGATCGCGTTACCCGCAACCGCGATATCTTGCTGTATCGGGCGCATGTAGTCGGCCAGCAACCCTCTGCGGCCCTGAGCCTCGTGAACTGTCGCTACTCCCAAACGCGCCAAACCCTCTCTTATCTCTGGGCTTNCCCGATCGATTTTTTGAACCACAACATTCTGCGACATATCAACTCTCCAGTTCCAATCGGCTGAAGACTTTCTTAGCATTGCCGGAGAATATCTGCTGTTTCTCATCCGCCGTAAGCTTGGTGTTGTTATCGATATACCGCTTGGTGTCGTCAAAGTAGTGCCCTGTCTCAGGATCAATCCCGCGCACCGCACCNATCATCTCAGACGCAAACAGGATGTTCTTTACCGGGACGATATCTAACAACAAATCGATGCCCCGTTGGTGATACACACAGGTATCAAAGTAGATGTTTTGGAGNGCCGACTNTTCCAAAGGCGCGTACCCCTGATCTTGGAGAATTCCGCGGAAACGTCCCCAATGGTAGGGAACCGCGCCCCCCCCGTGAGGGATGATGATTTTCAGTGACGGGAAATCTCTGAACACATCCGACATCACCAATTGCTGAAATCCAGTGGTATCAGCGCCGAGATAGTGCGAGCCTGTGGTATGGAAGCAGTCATTACAGGCCGCACTGACATGAACCATGGCAGGGATATCAAGCTCACACATCACCTCGTAAATCTGATAAAACGACCGGTCTGCCAAGGACTGATCCTGCCAGTATCCTCCGGAAGGATCGGGGTTTAGATTGACCCCCAAGAACCCCAGCTCCTCAACCGTTCGACGAATCTCGGGAACCGACTTCTCCGGCGCGACACCGGGCGACTGAGGGAGCTGTGCGACTGGCGCAAAATTCTGTGGAAATAAGTCACAGACGCGCTTGATGATATCGTTCTGGTGTTGTGTCCAATAAAGACTGGTCCATTCGTTACCAACGTGATGACCCATCCAGCTCGCGCGTGGAGAAAAGATGGTCAGGTCGGTTCCCCGCTCCTGCTGAAGCTTGAGCTGATTCTTCTCGATCGACTCTCGGATCTCTTCGTCGGTTACATCGATCGACCCTTTCTCACCTTTGAACAAAGGATCGTTGGCGACAGCTTCCTTCTGTGCCTCTCTGTAGGCGCCAACGCCCGGCGGTGTCGTGGTGTAGTGCCCATGGCAGTCAATAATCATTGTTTCTCCTCAATACTTCATCAGNACCGTATGTCTACTGGCTCAGTTTCACAAATAACAAAATGGCCGCTGAGCCATAAAATTTCGACCTATCGACCGTAGATCGATCTCAAAGCATGCTAGCTCAGCCTTTCGTTGAGCAATCGACTAAGTTTCGCCAGATCCTCTGTGTCGGGGTCGAGCNCCAAGTCACCAATTCGTTGCTGCCACTCGACGGTTGAGAGGGTCATATCTGCCGACAAACCAGTCTCTTTAATGGTCGCAACCNCCTCACGCATCTCCGCCGCGCGACGAATGCCGTGCTTACTCATCCGCTCGAGGTTATATCCACCACGCCTCAGCCAATCGAGGCCATCAAAGCTCTTCGTCAGCGAGGCAATAATTTCAGGTTGGATACCCAGTCGTTGGGCTGTCAAAAAACATTCTGCACTCAAGGCCTCGACGCCCTTGATCATAATTGATCGCGTCATTTTCAGTGCAGACGCTTGGCCGACATCGGGACCGCAGAGAGATGCGTTGTAACCAAAGTGGTTTAGAAAATTAACGCAATCCTCTGCAGAAGGGCCCGACACGAGAAGCGGTGTGTCTAATCTTGAGGGATTCACTGGACTCATGATAGCCACGTCAGCTAACACACCACCCGCATCTGCGACCATCTGAGCATTAGATCTTTTGGTGCCTGGAGAGCAGGAGTTCATTTCAAGGTAGGTAAATTTGGATCGAATATTTGAACACACTTGCCCACACACGACAGCCGCTTGGTCGGCGGTTACCAAGCTGACAACCCAATCGATACCTTCGAGGGCGTCCTCCAACGATGATGCGGGCTGAAACCCCGCGCTCTGGATTCGCTCACGAAAATCGAACGCGTTTGATGAAAGTTTCAAGTCCCAAGCAACAGGGCTTTGAGACAGAAATCCTCCAGACAGAGCCTCGCCCGCTTCACCAAACCCAACAAAACAAATTTTCTGATCGATAGACCAATCAACTGAGTCTGTCATACAACGTCTCTATCAACCGCATCGAGATCAACGCATCCTCTCCTGAACATACCGGCACCTTCTTGTCGTGGATCACACATTCGAAATCAAGTAACACCGCGATTACAGCGCTGGCCCTCGAGTCCGATTTTATTTTTTCAACCTGAAGCCTTGATTCCCAGGACGCTTCTGTGTCTCCCTAGCTCCAAAAATGCGAAATGTGTTTTGTTACTTAACACGATATCGACCCGCGAGAGCGACTACAGAGTCATCTTCTGCTCAATTTCATGCATGATTCTCATCGCTGGGAGGCATTGCTGTAGCGAACCATTGGGTTCTCTGTTGTCGAGAATCGCTGAGACAAACTCACGATCGATAAGCTCGATCCCATTCAGCGAGACATCCACACCGGAAACATCAATCTGGTTGTTATGACCGTCGAATAGATCGTCATAACTCGCGATGTAGGTACCGTTGTCGCAAATATATCTGAAGTACGATCCGAGCGGGCCATCATTATTGAACGACAGAGAGAGAGTACAAAGTTTGCCCGACTCAGTTTTCATCAAAATCGACATATCCATCGCTATCCCGAGATCAGGATGAGTCGGACCTTGAATCGCGTGAACCTCCGTCACTTCTTCACCGGCCTGGTATCGGAATAAGTCGATCGAGTGACATGCATGGTGCCATAGGAGATGATCAGTCCAGGAACGCGGCTCACCTTTTGCGTTCATATTCGTTCGACGGAAAAAATAGGTCTGGATATCCATCTGCTGTATCGATAACTCACCCGCAACTATTTTGTTGTGGACCCACTGGTGAGATGGATTGAACCGCCGGACATGTCCCGCCATTGCGACCAAGCCGGTCTCTTTCTGCTTTGCCACCAAAGCCTCTGAGTCGCCCAAAGTGTCCGCCATCGGTATCTCAATGAGGACATGCTTACCAGCAGCCATGGCTTTCAAACCTTGTTCGGCATGTATTTGGGTAGGTGTCGCCAAGATGACAGCGTCTAGATCCGCCAACCCGAGCATGTCGTCATAGTTATCAAACCGGTTCGGTATGGAATATTGGTCGGCTACCCCGTTTGCCTTCTCTAAAGTGGTCGCCATCGCCGCCACAATCTCAACAGTATCGATCTGTGACAGTGCGTCTAAGTGCTTCGACCCGAATGCACCGTTTGCTCCGGCGACGCCGATGCGGACTTTATTCATCGTTCAGTTCTCCGTTTATTTATTCTCGAGGATAATGGCACCGTAGGCAGTCGCCGACACAGGGATATGATAGAGACGGAATACCTCCTCGACGTTGTCGCCGAGCGCACCACGCATCACATTCCACATAATCATCTCAACGCCCTCACAGCCCGCTTCGCGCATAAAGTCTGTATGAGACAAACGCGTATTGGCTAGTGGGTCCTTGGTCAAGTTATCAAGAAATAGTTGATCAAATGCAGGATTCACCACACCAACTCGCTCACCACCAAGTTGATGTGACAAACCGCCCGTTCCCCAAATTCCAACAGTGATGTCTTCTGGATACGACTCGACCGCCTTACCAATCGCCTGACCAAGCTTGTAGCATCGAAGAGCGGTAGGTAATGGGTGCTGAATCACGTTGACGCACACAGGTACGACAGCTGTCGGCCATTCTGAAGGCTGGCCATAGGCGACCGAGAGCGGCACCGTGAAACCGTGATCCAAATCCATGCTGGCATTGACCGCGAGATCAAACTCGTCGGCCATCACTGACTCGATCAGATGCCACGCGAGTTCTGGATGTCCCTGCATCTCAGGGACCTGCCGTGGGCCCCACCCTTCATCAGCTGGTCTGAACGACTCACCGACACCGACCGTGAACGTCGAGTAACTATCGAGCGAAAACTCTGTCGCGTGATCGTTGTAGACGATGATATTCACGTCGGGAGTATTCGCCTTATGCCAACTTCTCAGAGGCTCTAGTCCCTCGAATAGACTTTTCCAGTAGGCCTCTTGTGTCTTCCCGTTATCCATGGCGGCACCTAAACCGGGCACGTGCGATGTACCCATCCCAGCGATTAGTTTAGCCATTGTTCCACTCCTCAACTGAGCGATTACCGCTTATCGGACGCCCACCCTCGATCATCATTTGCTGAAACTCGTCAAATGTGAGCCTTGGCTCTGCCATCTGTCCGTACATCACTTGAGGTGGCTGCCTGTCGAACGACACAAGCTTGAAGGCGTAGTATACGTTCGCTCCAAGCTTCAAAAGATCGAGATACCGGCGCTCTAAAACGGCCAGCTTTTGCTCTTCTGTCATCTTAAAGGTGCCCAAGTATGCTCTCTCATCTTTGGAAAACTGATCACGACATTCCGCCTTGTTGAGGCTCATCAGGAACATATTGACGTGATAACCCTTCCTGTACGTACGACTGTCAAGGGGATAGGTGCCTGGTATCTTGTCGTAGTCTCTTTCCATAACATTCCTCAATCCGAGATACCGTAGTTCCTCGAGACCATTAATAAGCTCTATCAATTCGCTCTCTCGGAGAACACAAAAACGCCGCCTACTGCCCGGGGCAGGCCACATAAATCTGCTCAATACAACATAAGCTGTTTAGCGATGGTATCAAAAATAGTTTTGCAGACTGGACCCGATTTCGAAATGAAAACATGATACTTATGATACGAATTGGGCTATACAGTAGGGTTTGACAGACAAAGGTTCTGAGGACGCAACGCTCTAACTAGCGGATTATTGATGGACCAAGAAAACCAAACACAGGTGTAACGTTAGCCGTTTGTAGTCGAATCGATAATCGTTGGCGGTGTTAACTTAAATGGGTTATTTTTCGAGTCACTATCTATAAAAATAATGAATGTCGGATGGAGATAAAATTATGAATAAAATTCTTAAGGTTTGTGGACCAGCCATGCTGGCCTTGTCGGCAGCAAGCTTTGCGAGCGCGGACTCAGTCATCCTG
>PAFS01000058.1 GCA_002705325.1 Gammaproteobacteria bacterium
CCTGATGCTTTCGACTAGAGGCACTCACTTCTCGGGGCTCAGCTCCCTTCCTGAAGCTTCTTGGATGATCTTCATGGCAGCTGGCACACTCCTCCCTGCTTGGTCATTTGCTTGGCTTATGTCTTTGGCCGCTGGTATCGACGCTTACGCGTTTACCTTTGGTGGTGTTCCAGGCACCTGTCTTTCAGTCGCTTACGCGATGCTCATCCCTGCCTACTTATCGATGTGGGTGGCGGGCCGTCTCACCAGGCCCTATTTAAATGGCCGATTCTCTGGGTTTGCCATGTTCTTTGGTTTCGCAATGGGTGCGACACTGATCTGCGAATTGATCTCAAGCGGCAGCTTTTATCTGTGGTCTGGGAACTTTGAGCCAACCGTCGCTGAGTTTATTAGCCGCGAGTTGCAGTATGCTCCAGCAGTCTTTTCAAGCTCTGCTTACTGGGCCATAGCCTTTATTGGCGCTACAGCACTACATCGAATATATCAACAAACAAAAAATCGGAACGTACTATCAAAAGAAGTGTGACATGTAATTAAATTCATCAAGGAATAGCAATCCTTTGATGAAATAGTTATCCCGTGATAATTATCTGAGCTGGACTAGCCTCCTAAAAGTCACATCAAGACACCGAACGCTTCGCTGCCTCAAGTGTATTGGCTAATAGACATGCAATTGTCATCGGACCANGNCCGCCNGGNACNGGAGTGATNGCGCCTGCNACNGTCGANGCATCATNAAAATCGACATCGCCAACGANCTNNCCTTTCCCGTCNTCTNTTTCAATNNGNTTAATCCCNACATCTAANACNATTGCNCCGGGCTTGATCCAATCCGCNTTAACCATCTGAGGNCGACCAACTGCCGCAACCAANATATCTGCCTGNCGGCATACCGCTGACAAATCCTTGGTCTTTGAATGCGCAATCGTCACAGTCGCTGATTCATTCAATAGGAGTGCTGCCNTAGGGCGGCCCACAATGTTTGAGCGGCCAATNACAACGACATTCTTCCCNGCGATATTCGGTTCAACTGATTTCAGAAGCTTTAGACAGCCGAGTGGCGTACAGGGAATAAAAGGTTCTCCACTCGTCCATAACTCACCGACATTACTGGTATGAAAGCCATCAACGTCTTTCGCTGGATCAATTGCCTCAATCACATCTCTGGAATCGAGATGATCTGGAAGTGGTAACTGAACCAAAATGCCATGCACTTCTGGATCCGCATTCAACGACTCAATGATCGACAAAAGAGACTCTCGAGAAGTCGTTGTATCGAGGACATGATGAAATGATTGCATACCACAGGCTTNNGTCTGCCNTACTTTATTNCGAACATACACTTGGCTCGCTGGATCCTCGCCGACCAANACCACGGCCAACCCGGGAGTCACACCATGAGATGCTTTCAGAGCTTTCACACCCGCGGCAACTTCTTCACGAACTTTTTCCGCAAACGCCTTACCGTCGATCCGTGTTGCCGTCATTTCAATACCACCGTTTTATGTCCATTGAGGAAAACGCGATGCTCACTATGTGCTTTCACAGCTCTAGAAAGTGCATAGTTTTCCATATTTCGACCGGTTGCCAACAGTTGTTCCGGTCCAAACGTGTGGTCAACTCGAGCGACCTCTTGATAAATGATTAGTCCCTCGTCTAAATCCGCAGTTACATAGTGCGCGGTCGCACCGATCGCTTTGACGCCTCGCTCGAACGCTTGATGATAAGGGCGAGCACCCTTGAAGCTCGGGAGAAATGAGTGATGGATATTGATACAACCACCAGCAAGATCGTGGCATAACTCATCAGAGAGCACCTGCATGTAANGCGCAAGTACAACCANATCCACACGCTGTTCATCAATCAACTCACGGATGCGCTCTTCCTGCGCAGCCTTAGTCGCAAGTTTAGATTTCCCGCTGGGAAGCAACACATAAGGCGCCTGATGAAACTTCGCCAAAGGCTCAAGATCGGGATGATTCGATGCAACGGTTGTGACGTCGATATTCAATTCGCCTGTCTGTTTTTGATACAACNGGTNATTTAAGCAATGATCGAATTTAGACACCAAAATCAACGTACGGTGGGGCACCGCGCGATCAATNAATCGCCAGTCCATCTCAAACCGTGATCCAATTTCTGAAAATAAATCTGACAGCTCGACCGGTGTCAGGCCAGATTCAGGTTTAAAAAATTCAGCGCGANAAAAAAANCGACCGGTTTGAATATCATCAAACTGTGAGAGCTCAGTAATAAAANAGTGTTGATCGGCTAAGAAACCNGTAATTGCTGCAACCAGGCCTGTCCGTCCTGGACNGGTAATCCGGAGCAGATAACGTTGTTCAGTATTCATTCCTATCCTTAGGCTTTTGGAAGTGTGACTCCAGTTTGTCCTTGATATTTGCCTCCACGATCACGATAGGTCGTCTGGCAACGCTCATCGGATTGGAAAAATAGCATTTGCGCAACGCCCTCGTTGGCATATATTTTCGCGGGCAAATTGGTCGTATTCGAAAACTCAAGCGTGACATGTCCCTCCCACTCAGGCTCAAGTGGAGTGACGTTCACAATGATCCCGCAACGCGCATACGTCGATTTACCAAGACAGATCGTCAACACATCCTCAGGAATTTTAAAGTATTCAACCGTACGGGCGAGAGCGAAGGAATTCGGAGGAATGATGCAGACATCTGACTGAATGTCTACGAAGCTTTTGTCATCAAAATTCTTGGGATCAACCACCGCTGAGTGGATATTTGTGAACACTTTGAATTCGTCAGCACAACGTACGTCGTAGCCATAACTTGATGTGCCATAAGAAATCAATTTTTCGCCATCACGCTCGCGTATTTGGTTTGCCGCAAATGGTGAAATCATGTCTTGCGATTCAGCCATTTGCTGAATCCAGCGATCGGATTTAATAGTCATGAATCACTTATCAGTCCCTTGGGTTTTGGTAATTAAATTGCTCGAACCATCACGCTCAGCAAAGAGTGCAAGTCTGGCGCCCGTCCGNCGAGCAATGTCNCGATAAGATTGCGCGATTGAACCATCGGGATCATTGATGACCGTCGGTTTGCCGATATCAGTTTGGTGGCGAATACTTAAATCAAGTGGCAAAGCCCCAAGCAATTCGGTCTCATATTCTGCCGCAATTCTATCGCCACCGCCTTCACCAAATAAATGTTCTGTANGACCGCACTTTGAGCACTGATGTAAAGACATGTTCTCAATNACCCCGAGGACCGGAACCTCAACGCGTCGAAACATCTCGATACCTCGACGTGCATCNAGCAACGCGATGTCCTGTGGCGTNGTCACAACCACCGCTCCNTTNACAGGAACTTGTTGGCTCANTGTCAGTTGAATATCGCCGGTTCCCGGNGGTAAGTCGATCAATAAGTAATCGAGGTTACCCCAATTGGTCTGACGCAGCATTTGGGTGAACGCACCGCTGACCATCGGCCCACGCCAGATCGTTGGTGACCGCTCAGTCAGCAAAAACGCCATGGACATCACTGGNATACCATGCGCAATCACCGGGTTAAACGATTTCCCATCCGGTGTTTCAGGACGTTGGCCCTGAACACCCAACATCAGCGCTTGNGACGGTCCATAAATATCCGCATCCAATAACCCAACACGCNCACCCTCCGCTTGCAAGGCCAACGCAAGATTGACGGCTGTAGTGGACTTGCCAACCCCACCTTTGCCCGAGGCGACGCAAATCACTTGGCGAACTCCCNGAATCGATTCAGTGCCCTCGCGTGCCGGGCTGACGGGGATTNNATGACGGACTCGAATNAATNCTTCGTTGACATCCTTGATCGCTTCAAGCTTCGGTTTCAACTGTTTGACCAACGAACGGGTCATACCCGCAAGAGGGTAGGTAAAGGTCAGTTCAATATCGAGCTCACCATCCTTCAATTCACATCGAGTCAGGACNCCACTGCGACTCAGATTTGCCTCACGATAAGGATCATCATGCTCTGACAGAACTGCGATCACGCGGTCATGGATGGAAGTCGACAAAATCATCTCCGTTTTCATTAAGAGTCGGCCAAAAAACCGGCCTTTAGCGGTATACTTGGNGACCCACTTGCACCGCAACAAGGAATTCATTCTGTGCCGACAGACAGACGCACCATTNTAGTCACGAGCGCCNTGCCCTATGCCAACGGTTCGATCCATCTGGGCCACATGCTTGAGTATATCCANACCGACGTCTGGGTTCGCTATCAAAAGCAATCTGGCCATCAATGCGTCTATGTGTGTGCGGACGATGCGCACGGTACAGCCATCATGCTTCGTGCGCAAACACTCGGAATCACCCCGGAACAATTAATCGATGANGTCAAAGCCGAGCATGAGGCTGATTTTAATGGGTTTNACATTGGATTTGATCACTACTCGTCAACTCATACCGATGCAAATCGTCACTACTCAGAATTGATCTATTCTCGAGTCCGAGACGCCGGTGGAATTGCTGTCCGAACGATCTCTCAGCTGTTCGATCCNGAGAAAGAATTGTTTCTTGCTGACCGCTATGTCAAAGGAACCTGCCCCAAATGTGGCGCTGATGATCAATACGGTGATAACTGCGAAGCGTGTGGCGCAACCTACCAAGCACCGGAACTGAAGAATCCAAATTCCACGCTGTCTGGTGCGACTCCCATTCTCAAGGATTCGCAGCATTTATTTTTCGAACTCGGCCAACACACCGAGTTTCTGAAACAGTGGACTCGATCAGGGCGGCTACAACCAGAGGTCGCCAACAAACTCTCTGAATGGATCGAGGGAGGCTTAAAAAGCTGGGATATTTCTCGTGATGCGCCCTACTTCGGCTTCGAAGTTCCGGATCATCCAGGCACTTATTTTTATGTTTGGCTCGATGCACCAATCGGCTACATTGGTGCCTTTCGGGAATGGTGTGATGCGAACAACTTTGACTTTGATTCAGTGTGGGCACCTGACAGTGAGGCAGAGGTCTATCATTTCATCGGCAAGGACATCGTCAACTTCCATTGTTTGTTCTGGCCAGCAATGCTCAATCAAGCAAACTTCCGCACTCCGACCGGTGTCAATGTGCATGGGTTTGTCACGGTTGACGGTCGGAAAATGTCAAAATCACGGGGCACCTTTATCAAAGCGCGTACCTATTTGGACCACTTGGATCCAGAATACTTGCGCTACTACTTCGCAACGAAACTGTCAGCTCGCGTNGAAGACATNGACCTATCTTTAGACGACTTCGTCCAAAAAGTGAACTCAGATCTGGTCGGTAAGCTGGTTAACATTGCGAGCCGAACTGCGGGATTCATTAACAANAAATTCGGCGGTCAACTTGCCGCAGAGCTTGCTAANCCCGAACTGATTGATGCGATCCGCGCGAAAGGACCAGAGATCNGTGATGCGTTTGNAAAACGCGAATTTTCAAAAGCGACGCGCGATATCATGGCACTCGCCGATGACGTCAATGCATGGATCGCGGACGTTGCACCCTGGCAACTCGCAAAACATGAAGATTCACTGGCTCAGGTTCAACCAATCTGTACAACAGCGATCAACGCCTTCCGTTTGCTCACCCTCTATCTACAACCGGTGATGCCAACCCTTGCAGAAAAAGTACGACGCTTTTTGAACATCGACTCGCTGGCGTACGGGACACTCGGCGACACGCTTCTTGACCACCAGATTGAGCCCTTTCAACCGCTTCTGACACGGATCGAAATGAAAGATGTCGAGGCCATGATTCAACCCGATGTCACNGAGATCAAAGACACACCGAAGTCAGAAAATNCGACTGATATTGAAGCAATCGCTCCCGAATGTACGATCGATGATTTCGCAAAGATTGATCTGCGCGTTGCAACGATTGTCGCTGCAAAAACGGTTGAAGGTGCCGATAAGCTCCTGCAATTAACGCTCGATCTGGGTGGAGAAACTCGCCAGGTATTCAGCGGGATCAAGGCAGCCTATCAAGCCGACGATCTGATTGGACGCCAAACCGTGATGATCGCCAACCTGGCGCCTCGACAAATGAAATTTGGAGTGTCCGAAGGCATGGTACTCGCTGCCGGGCCAGGTGGTTCAGAGCTTTATCTGCTCGAACCTGATCAAGGTGCTAAAGCAGGGCAGCGGATTCGTTAACGAGAGATTGATGGAACTCATGATCAAAGCAGTCGCCGAACACATCAGATCTTTAACATTTGGCCGCGCCGCAACGACTGGGAGTCGACCAATTGACTGACTTGTTGCTGATTATCGTTTCAGCGGCACTGGTCAACAATTTTGTATTGGTCCAGTTTTTGGGGCTCTGTCCGTTTATGGGTGTGTCGTCCCGTATCGACAGTGCACTCGGTATGTCATTCGCGACTACCTTTGTCCTCACGCTCTCCTCGGTTGTCGCTTACCTTTTGCAAACGCTGTTATTGATTCCGCTCGATGCGATGTGGTTACGAACGCTTGCTTTTATTGTCGCAATTGCAGTGGCTGTCCAATTTACAGAACTGGCTCTGAAAAAGACGTCACCGCTGCTCCACAGCGTGCTCGGAATTTATCTGCCACTGATTACTACGAATTGTGCTGTTTTGGGTGTGGCGCTGCTGAACACAAATCAAGCGCATACACTCGCCGAATCAGCTTTTTATGGAATTGGTGCAGCGCTTGGTTTCTCATTGGTTCTAATTTTGTTCGCGGGGGTTCGCGAGCGATTACAACTGGCGGATGTCCCAGCACCCTTCCAAGGCGCATCGATTGCACTCATTACCGCCGGCTTTATGGCACTTGCGTTCATGGGTTTCACCGGCATGATTCGGCTATGACAGACGCACTCTGGACAATTGGTGCGGGAGTCACTGGGCTGTCGGTGATCGGTTTCTTGGGCGGAATTCTGTTGCACTATGCGTCTAAAGTTTTCTCAGTCGATGGAAACCCATTGGTCAACTCAATCGACGCTTTGTTACCTCAAACGCAATGCGGTCAATGCGGTCATCCCGGGTGCAAACCCTACGCCGAGGCAATTGCTGGCGGTGAGCCAATCAATCTTTGCCCGCCGGGTGGGCAAGAGACTGTCGATCGTTTGGCGAGTTTATTGGGTATCGACACGCTTCCATTGGATGCAGACGACGCAATGATAGAACAAGACATGGTTGCGATCATCATCGAGGAAGACTGCATTGGCTGCACCAAATGCATCCAAGCCTGCCCAGTCGATGCAATTGTTGGCGCTGCCAAACTGATGCATACCGTGATTGTGGATGACTGCACAGGATGTGATTTATGTGTTGAGCCCTGTCCTGTGGATTGCATCGACATGATCCCACGNCCCAAANCCCCTGATTACTGGATGCCTATGCGTCCGGACATTATTTCATCGGACCGTTTCGGGCAGATAGGCATGCAACATGGCTGATTATCAAATTCGCCGTTGTGAGCGCCAACTGGAGGGTGGAATTTGTCCAGAGACACATAAGGCACTCTCAACCACAGATTCGTGTGTCTTTGTCGACGATCCGAAACGCCTTGTCTTTCCAATCCATTTTTCTGGAGGAGGACCTGGTGAAGCGCTCGTTGCAGTCGGCGATACCGTTTTTCAGGGAACACCGATTATCAAATGCCGAAGCGGTATTACGCACGTTGCCTCTCGCTCGGGTCGAGTCATCGAGATCACTGACCATGCAATCACCCACCCATCAGCCACNAAGAGTGCCTCGATTATTATTGAGCCTAATGGGCTGAAGGACCAAANCTATCTTGATCCGCTCGTCTGGCCATTCGACGCCGATACACTGAGAAATCGTGCAATCAANGCNGGGATTCTCGGTCTCGGTGGAGCGGGATTCCCGAGTTTCAAGAAGTGGTCCGACGGGACGCAGACACTCNTCATTAACGGCGCTGAGTGCGAACCCTATTTGACCGCTGACGATACGCTCATGCGGATTGACACCCACTCGATGATTCGTGGCGCGTGTATGCTGTCTCAATCACTCGAGATCAAAACAATCATTATTGGGATTGAGGACAATAAGCCCGAGGCGCTTGAAGCAATTGAGAGCGCATTGAAAGAATCTCGCTCAGATTGTTTCTTCGACATCGTNTTACTCGATACAAAATATCCATCAGGATCCGAACGCCACTTAGTCTGGCTAACGCTCGGTATTGAGCTGCCAACAGGATCACGCGCTGTCGAATCGGGAGTCATCGTACACAATCCCGGCACACTAGCGGCTCTATCGCGTGCNATCGATGGTAAACCGATCACAGACCGAATTGTCACCTTGACCGGCGAGGCNCTCACCTCTCCTCAAAACGTGATCGTCCCGATTGGCACACCAATTAGCCATTTGATTGAGGCAGCAGACACCAGTCCAGAATCACTGGCTTCAATCGCTGTTGGCGGTCCAATGATGGGATATCCANTNACGGATTTCACTGCCGGAATCACCAAGACCACGAACTGTTTACTGGCTCGCGAGATTGGGATACCTCCCGAGTCACCCTGTATTCGCTGCGGGGCTTGTGCCACTGTTTGTCCTGTTCGGTTGCAACCGCAACAAATNGTCTTTGCTTTGAAAGGTGGATCACTTGATCGTGCCATTCATGAAGGCCTGACTGATTGTATCGAATGCGCCGCTTGCAATGCGGTTTGTCCGAGCCATATACCACTCGCTGAATGGTTCCGCTCAGGACGATTTGAGGCACGCGATAAAGCCAACGACCAACGCCTCGCAGCCGAGGCTCGCGAGCATTTCGAAGCACGAAATCTAAGGCTAGAACGCATTGCGCTCGAGAAAGAGGCAAAGCGNGCAGCACGNCAGGCAAGAACTGCGGATGCGTTGGAAAAAGCGCGTAAAGCACGGAAANAAAGCGCATGATCAAGCGACCAGATTACCCGCCTGNGGACACACAAATCGTGATGCGTNCGGTCCTGNTTGCCTTGNTTCCAGGGATCATTGCGATGACTCTTTTTTTCGGAGNCGGAGTCCTATTCAATCTGGCAACNGCGATTCCCGCNGCACTGGCCGCGGAAGCTNTGTGCCTNNGTCTTCGTCAGCGACCAATNTTGNCGCGGCTCAATGATTNATCTGCCNTTCTCACCGGTGCCNTAATCGCNCTCTCACTGCCGCAGGCGGCNCCATGGTGGTTAATCATACTNGCCAGCACGTCGTCGATCGTGCTCGGTAAACANCTCTACGGTGGGCTTGGACAGAATCCTGTCAATCCAGCAATGCTCGGNTACGCACTCATGCTGATCTCCGCGCCNGTGACAATGACAACACTGTGGATCGATCCGCTAGCGACGCCTGACCTAACAACGGCATGGTTGGCTTATCTTGGCCAGTCGAGTGATGCCGTCACGGGAGCAACCATGCTCGACCTGTACCGAACCGAATTCCTTGTACTCACAGCAGCGGAAGCATCACAGAATCCACTGTTTATGCAGGCTCATCTGGGCCTCATTTATGGTTATGAATGGGTCGCTTTGGCATATCTGGTCGGCGGCTTATGGCTGATCTATCAACGTGTCATTACGTGGCACACACCTGTGGGACTCTTGGTCACACTGGCTGTCGTCAGTGCATTTTTTAGTTTTGATCCAGATACCGCGACACCGGTTTGGATTCATCTCACTGCAGGAGCTGGAATTTTCGCTGCATTCTTTATTCTNACAGACCCAGTCTCTGGTGCGACAAGTCCGAAGGGACGCCTGTGGTTTGCGATCGGAGTTGGCATTCTCACATACCTCATCCGGACGTATGGACTNTATCCAGATGCGATCGCATTTGCGGTGTTATTAATGAATTTCGCAGTGCCCATGATCGATCACTACACCCGACCACGTATTATGGGTCGTAGCTCGAGTATTCGAGGTTCCGGGGGTCAATCATGATCTTCCGTCTGACCACATTCGGTCTGATCACTAGCCTGTTTGTTGGTGTCATTTACGTCATCACTCAACCCTTAATTNTTGAATCCAAGGAACAAGCTCGACTCGAGCAACTCTATGCACTCGCAAAGCCGTTATTGGCGACCGGCGAAATCGAGGCTTCAACCACTCAAANATTACCAAGCGGCGCACCTCCAACACTGACCAATCCGATCGAAGTCACGGCAATCACCAATGCAACTGCCCAAGTTGGCACCGTCATTCCTTTTNGATCGACAGAAGGCTACAGCGGAACCATCCACATGCTCATGGNGCTCGATGACAGNCAACGCATTGTTGGGGTTCGCGTCGTTGATCACAAAGAAACACCTGGGCTGGGTGACAAAATCGATACCCGCAAGTCTGATTGGATTCTTCAGTTCAACGGTCTGTCTTACGGAGATCTGTCGCCGAGCGACTGGGCCGTCGATAAAGATGGTGGACGATTTGATAGTTTTACTGGTGCAACCATNACACCACGTGCGGTCGTGAATGCACTCAAAGAGACACTGAATTATCTTGATGCAAATCCACAAATTCTGGAGACCAAGCAGTGAAAGTCATGACTGTGTGGCTCGACGGCCTGTGGGATCNAAATCCGGGATTGATTCAACTGCTNGGTCTATGTCCCCTGTTGGCGGTTTCAAATACCATCGATAACGCGGTGGGGCTCGGCCTCGCAACGATCTTCGTCTTGGTGTTATCGAATGCATCAATCAGCCTCATCNGACATTTCGTCGAAGACGCAATCCGCTTACCTGTTTTCGTTTTGGTCATTGCGGCCTTGACCACCTGTGCAGAACTTTTAGTTCAGGCATTTGATTATCCGCTTTATCAATCGCTCGGTATCTTNTTACCGCTGATCGTGACNAATTGTCTAATCCTCGGACGCGCCGAAGCACTCGCTCGGCGTGAACCATTTGTGATNAGTACCATGGATGGGCTCGCACAAGGACTCGGTTTCTTTATGGTCTTGGTAAGTCTTGGTGCCCTCCGTGAATGGGCATCCTCGACCTTGATTCTGGCATCCCTACCACCCGGTGCATTCATTGCGCTTGGTTTGCTGGTGGCGCTACATCAAATGATCCAATCTAAACTGAAACATCGAAGAGCGAAGGTGACCGAGAACAGCAAAGACCGTCGCGTACGAACTACTGGAGATATCTCGTGAATAAAGCAATTCGAACGGAAATCTTCACACGCCTTCGGGATCAAAATCCCAATCCAAGCACCGAGCTTGAGTGGAATACGCCCTTTGAACTGCTGATTGCAGTATTACTGTCCGCACAAGCAACCGATGTATCGGTGAACCTCGCCACACGGAAACTCTACGGGANCGCGAATACGCCAGCCACTCTGCTGGCGCTTGGGATCGACGGCGTTAAAGAGTGCATCAAAACGATTGGCCTCTATAACTCCAAAGCAGAGAACGTGATGAAGACCTGCGCCATTTTACTTGAGAAGCACAATGGCGGAATACCGAGAACGCGCGAGGAGTTAGAGGCCTTACCTGGTGTTGGGCGCAAAACAGCCAATGTGGTTTTAAATACTGCCTTTGGCGAACTTACCATGGCGGTTGATACGCATATTTTTCGACTCGCAAACCGAACAAGAATAGCGCCGGGGAAAGATGTCAGGGCCGTCGAGGATCGACTTGTACGCATGATTCCCAAAGATTTTCTCAAAGACGCACATCATTGGATGATCCTGCATGGACGCTACGTCTGCAAAGCTCGAAAACCAGACTGTGCGAACTGCCTGATTTCCGATCTTTGTGAATACAAAGGCAAACCGAGCCTCTGAATTATTTCCGTAACGAACGACCTTTCTTCGCCGCGGTACGCAGACGCAGCGCATTCAGTTTAATAAAGCCTTCTGCATCCTTTTGATTGTATGCGCCGGCATCGTCTTCGAAAGTCGCAATCGCTTCATCAAACAACGACTGATCAGAACGGCGACCGGTGACAGCAACCGATCCTTTGTACAGCTTCAAACGGACATCGCCATTGACGACGGCTTGCGACTCATCGATTGCCGCTTGCATCATTTTGCGCTCTGGTGACCACCAATATCCGTTGTAAATCAAATCGGCATATTTGGCGATCAAATTATCTTTGAAATGCGCGACTTCACGGTCCAACGTGATCGATTCCAGTGCACGATGTGCCTTGAGCATGATGGTTCCGCCGGGTGTCTCGTAACAACCACGGGACTTCATACCAACGTAGCGGTTTTCAACGATATCCAAGCGACCAATGCCATGACGACCACCGATCGTATTTAGCTCAGCCAGCAAGGTCGCAGGAGACATCACCTGACCGTTGATACTGACAGGATCACCGTTCGTGAAGCCCAATACGATTTCGTCTGCTTGATCTGGCGCAGCCTCAGGAGAAACAGACCAACGCCACATCGCTTCTTCAGGCTCAGCCCAAGGATCTTCGAGAATCGCACCTTCATAACTAATGTGAAGAAGGTTCGCGTCCATCGAATAAGGCGACTTCTTTCCGCGTTTTTGCTCAACTGGAATGCCGTGTTGTTCGCAATAGGCAAGCAGTGTTTCACGCGATGTGAGATCCCAATCACGCCAGGGTGCAATGACCTGCACAGCCGGATTCAGTGCATATGCGCCAAGCTCAAAACGAACCTGGTCATTGCCCTTCCCTGTGGCCCCATGACTGATTGCATCAGCACCCGTTTCTTCAGCGATTTCAACCAAACGTTTCGCGATCAATGGTCGCGCGATGGAGGTTCCAAGCAAATATTCGCCCTCGTAAATCGTATTCGCGCGGAACATCGGGAAAACATACTCAGAAACAAATTCTTCGCGTAAGTCTTCGATGTAGATTTCCTTTACGCCAAGCGCTTCGGCTTTTGCTCGGGCTGGCTCAACTTCCTCACCCTGCCCTAAACCAGCTGTAAAAGTGACTACTTCACACTGATAGGTCTCCTGAAGCCAACGCACAATCACGCTGGTATCAAGACCACCGGAATACGCCAAAACGACTTTGTTAATGTCCGACATTGAGAGAAATCCTAAAAAATCATGAAAAATCAGACGGCGCATTATACCAGAGCGCGCGAAACTTGCAGAGTGTTTCCATTGAAACGGATGAATGAACAGTCATTTTCCTCTACCCTATAACTCATTGAACAAGGATTGATCCGTGCAACTCACCCTCACACGTCCTGATGACTGGCACCTGCATTTACGCGATGGCGCAGCGTTAACAACGACCGTCCCAGATACTGCTCGGGCTTTTTATCGTGCGATCGTGATGCCGAATCTCAAACCACCGGTAGAGACAGTGGAGGCGGCGATCGCGTATCGTCAGCGGATATTGGCCGCACTGCCTACAGGGATGACCTTCGATCCGTTGATGACGCTGTATCTCACACCGGATTTGAGCTCCGCGATCATTTGGCAGGCCGTGGCGTCTGAGCACGTATACGGGGTCAAACTCTACCCTCAGGGCGCCACAACGAATTCAGAGGCTGGTGTAGCGAGTCTCGACGGTATGTTATCGACACTGGAAGCGATGGCCGAAACCGGATTTCCGCTGTTAGTCCACGGCGAAGTAACCGATCGCTCAATTGATATCTTTGACCGCGAGGCAGTGTTTTTAGATCAAACGCTCGGTCCGCTGATGCAACGCCTACCGGACCTCAAAGTGGTCCTTGAACACATCACCACCAAAGACTCCGTTGATTTTGTTAAAGCACACCCGAATATGGGTGCGACGATCACCGCGCATCACTTGATGTATGAGCGTAACGACATGCTTGCTGGTGGTATTCGTCCGCACCTTTACTGTCTACCCATTCTGAAACGAAGCCTACACCGCGATGCATTAATCAAGGCGGCAACATCGGGGGCATCACAATTTTTCCTCGGTACCGATTCTGCTCCACATGCAATCGGTGACAAGGAGTCAGATTGCGGCTGTGCAGGATGCTACACCGCACCTGTCGCACTCGAGCTGTATGCCGAAGTGTTCGAGGCACAGGGTCAACTCGATCGACTCGAAGCATTTGCGAGTTTCAACGGTGCTAACTTTTATGGTTTGCCCAGAAATACAGAGACCCTCACTCTCACAAAAACTGAGTCATTCGTCCCAATCACTCGACCTTTTGGTGATACTGAAGTCCGTCTGTTACGTGGCGGAACAACAGTCGCCTGGAGTCTCACATGATTGAACCGGATGTTGTCTCCGATGATGGTCATTCAAATGATCTGAATAAACCGAAAAAGAAAACGCGACTGGGCGAACGGTTTCGAGGATTTCTACCNGTTGTCGTNGATCTCGAAACGGGAGGTTTTCATTCCGAAACGGACGCCCTCCTTGAGTTAGCAATGGTCATCCTCGACATGGACGAGGATGGGACGTTATTTATTCGGGAGCATGTGCATGCGCATATCGAACCCTTCGAGGGCGCGAACCTCGAGCCGGCAGCACTCGAATTCACAGGAATCGACCCATACCATCCGCTGCGAATGGCCGAAAGCGAAAAAGCGGCGTTAACCAGGATGTTCAAGCCGATTCGCGATGCGATCAAACACCATGGCTGTAATCGTGCCGTACTCGTCGGGCACAATGCACACTTCGATCTTGGTTTTCTGAATCAGGCAATTAAACGCTCAGGGGTCAAACGAGCACCGTTTCACCCATTTTCTTGCTTCGATACAGCGACNCTCGGTGGGCTTGCGTACGGACAAACTGTGCTCGCACGCGCCTGTGATGCAGCGGGATTGAAATTTAATCACGACGAAGCTCACTCAGCGCGATATGACGCCGATCTCACTGCNCAACTCTTCTGCGAGATCGTCAACCGGTGGCGTGACTTNGGCGGATGGAATCCGCACCAAGATTCAGCCAGCCAATGACTCAAGATCAAGCGAGCGAGCAGCAATCACGGCTTGTGTCCTGGAGTGAACTTTCAGCTTTCTCAAAATCGCAGTGACGTGGGCTTTCACGGTGGCCTCACTCACATCCAACTCGTAGGCGATTTGTTTGTTTAATAAGCCTTGCATGAGCATGATAAGGACACGGAACTGCTGTGGCGTCAAAGAGGCAATACCCTCAGCAATCTTCGCTTCTTTGTCATCGACAACAGGGNCATCGAGATTCACATCTTCAGGAATCCACGCTTCACCTTCCAGCGCTGCCTGAACGGCCTCAACCATCGTTTCGAGCGCCACGCTTTTTGGAATGAAACCAAGAGCGCCGTATTNGANAGAACGACGAATCACGCTGTGGTCTTCATTTCCGGAGACAACGACGACAGGCATTTCAGGGCTTTGCCCTTTCAGATAGACCAGGCTTGAGAAGCCACTCGCGCCGGGCATTGTCAGGTCAAGGAGCACTAAATCCGCATCATTATGCTCTGAAGCCGCATCTTGCAATTCAGCCATCGTTGACA
Organism: Gammaproteobacteria bacterium; assembly: GCA_002705325.1. The sequence continues at coordinate 15,350 of PAFS01000058.1, forward strand.
CCTCAACGATATCGACTTGCTTGGCCACCTTGGAAACGGCTTGCTTTAGAGCCGCACGGAATAGGGGGTGATCATCCGCGATCACAATCTTGCAATGATGCATAACGTAAATCCGTTACTAGTCGAGGCTTTAAGATAGCAAACTTTAAACGTTTTGCGAAAACTTCAGCACATTCGCACGATTAAAAAAACACCNGCAGAGTAATGACCCGGCGGGTGCTGTCATGCGGAACCGCGACTAACGATTCATGCGATTATCGATCAACTCATCGACAACAGACGGATCGGCAAGAGTCGACGTGTCACCCAAGGCTCCGTAATCGTTCGCCGCAATCTTTCTCAAAATACGACGCATGATTTTACCGGAACGCGTCTTTGGAAGACTCGGTGCCCACTGGATGAAGTCAGGCGATGCGATCGGTCCAATCTCAGTGCGCACATGATTACGCAATTCAGTGCGTAGCTCTTCAGTAGACTCAATACCTTCCTGAAGCGTGACATACACATAAATACCCTCGCCTTTGATGTCATGCGGATACCCAACTGTAGCTGCCTCCGCAACAGCCTCATGAGCCACCATGGCTGACTCGATCTCGGCGGTACCCATCCGGTGGCCAGAGACGTTCAACACGTCATCGACACGGCCCGTAATCCAGTAGTAGCCATCCTCATCACGACGCGCACCGTCACCTGTGAAGTAAAGATTCGCATAAGTTGAGAAATAGGTTTGCTCGAAGCGTTCATGATCACCCCAGCAACTCCGACCGGATGACGGCCATGAGTCAAGAATCACGAGGTTACCGTCGGTCGCGCCTTCAAGAATATTACCCTCGTTATCAACCAATGCCGGCTGAACACCAAAGAATGGACGAGCAGCTGAGCCAGGCTTGGCGGCAGTCGCTCCCGGTAATGGAACAATCATGATGCCGCCGGTTTCTGTCTGCCACCAGGTATCAACGATCGGACATACTCCTTTTCCAAAGACACGGTGGTACCACTCCCAAGCCTCTGGGTTAATTGGTTCACCAACTGATCCCAGTAGCCGCAGTGACGACAGATCCGAATCACCCAAAACGTCTTCGCCCTTGACCATCAATGAGCGCACCGCAGTCGGCGCGGTGTAGAACTGGTTNACCTTGTGCTTCTCAATGACATGGCCCCAGCGCGATGTGTCTGGGTATGTCGGAACACCTTCGAACATCAATGTCGTTGCACCGTTCGCGAGCGGCCCATACACGATATACGNGTGGCCAGTAATCCAGCCCACGTCAGCGGTACACCAGTAGACATCGCCCTCTTTATAGTCGAATACGTATTGATGCGTGAGCGACGCATACACCAAGTACCCACCAGTGGTGTGCTTGAGACCCTTCGGCTTACCTGTCGAGCCAGAGGTATACAGAATAAACAGCGGATCTTCCGCGTTCATTGGCTCTGGGTCACAGTCGGTCGATTGATCGGCACAGACATCGTGGTACCACACATCTTTAGGACCCATGGCGACGTCACCACCTGTGCACTTCACAACGATGACTTTCTCCACGCCCCGACATGCATCCGTTGCAACCGCTTTATCCACATTGGTCTTCAATGCAACAGCACGACCACCGCGGCGACCTTCGTCCGCTGTGATAATCACTTTCGAACCGGATTCTTCAACTCGGACAGCCAATGCATCCGGTGAGAACCCACCGAACACGATCGAGTGGACAGCACCAACGCGAGTACAGGCCAACATCGCGACAGCTGCTTCAGGAATCATCGGCATGTACAGAGTGACCACGTCACCCTTCTTCACGCCTTGCGCACGGAGACCGTTGGCAAAACGGCAGACGCGCTCGTGGAGATCGCGATATGTAATTTTTTCATCAGCGTTTGGATCATCACCTTCCCAGATAATCGCGGTTTGGTCGCCACGAGTCGCTAAGTGGCGGTCAAGACAGTTTGCTGAGACGTTGAGCACACCGTCTTCGTACCAACGAATATCGACATTGCCAGGAGCGAACGATGTATTTTTGATTTTTGTCGGAAATTGGATCCAATCAAGGCGCTTTGCCTGTTCAGACCAGAATGCCTCTGGATCCTCGATGGATTGGCGATACATCGCTTCATACGTTGCTTCGTCTGCCCACGCATTCCCTGCAAATGCAGGATCTACCGGATAGACCTTGGAATCGGTCATGGAAACTTCCTCAATAAAAAATCGCGGACAGATTTTCGACGTTTTACGAACAACACCCAATACGACAATCGTCGTGACTCAACTAAAGAGATATTTTGGATCATAGAAATGTTTTGACCTTTTCGATCATCATCGGGATCTCTGTATCCATTGAAAACAGCGCCATGAGCTTCGCATCCTGGTTCATTAGATAAATGCGTGACGAGTGATCGACCGTATAGGTTGCGGGGTCGTCGCCAACTTTTTGCGCATACACTTGATACTGACGCATCACCGCTTCAATTTGCGTCCGGTCGCCGGCGAGTCCTCTGAAAGACGGGTCAAAGANCTNTGCGTACTCGGTAACCGCATCGATCGTGTCACGCTNGGGATCCACTGTCACAAACAATCCGGACACACGCGTTTTATCGTAATCTAATCCTTCGTAGATTTGTGCCATTCGGGCCAGCTCTGTTGGGCACACATCCGGGCAGTANGTGTATCCAAAGTAGATCATCATCAAGTCGGTATCGAGTGTTGATGTATCCAGTGGGCCAGTTGCTGTTTCNAGAACAAAGTGCCCACCAATCTGTGCCCCCGGCATCCCTTGCTCGCCGGTCGTCAGATTTCGAATGAANGGGAAGGCNACCAGCCCAGCCATCAAACACGCCACAAGCAATGGGGCATAACGCTTCAATGCAACAACCTCCTATGTGTCTGCAATTTTCAACAATTGAGCGGGTGGGAGTTGGCGCGCTTGCTTTGCTGACCAGCGACCAATCGCACCAACGATAGCACCCGTTAACACCGGCGCCAGCACCCAAATTTGCCATTTGGAACGCCATNCTAAATTAAATATTTCAGTATAAACGAGCCAACCCAGTAACTCAGTACCAACCGCCGCCAATAAACCACTCATCAATCCCAGTGTCAGAAATTCAGCCCATTGNGATTGCGACAATANGCGATCGGACCCACCCAGACTTCGGAGGATTGCGGACTCTTTTCGACGCTCAGGTAAAGACGTCTGAATGCTTGCTGCCAACACCAGTACCCCGCCGATTAGNACAAAGTAGAGAACCACGCTGACNGCTTGCGACACGCGATCGAGAATCCCTCGAATCTGATTTAAAATTGCATCCACTGATAATAACGTCACCTGCCGGAAAGCGCCGCTAATTGCTGCCGTATCCTCTGACGGATTTGGTAGCCNTAAGCTTGTCAGACGGGTCGATTCAAATGGCTCNAGAGTCCCTGGCGAAAAAATCATAAAAAAGTTCGGCAACATCGAATCCCACTGAACCACCCGAGATCCAATGACTGTCGCAGAAATTCTATCTGGACCGATGGTGTAATGAATCACGTCACCAATGTCTAAATTGAGTTCGTCAAATAGCTTCGATTCAACAGTCACCAAACCTGGACCATCAGTTGTGGTAAAAAATCGACCCCGATCGATCTGATTATCACGACCAAGAACACCAGATTCGGTCAAGCTGAGTTCCCGTCTGACCGAGCCAGGCGGTTCAGAGCCTCCCAAGTGCTCGACCAATGGTAAGTCGTTCACTGTCTCTAGTCGGCCACGGACGATCGGATATAACGGAGCCAGTTCGCCACCCCGTTGATTCACNGTTTGAATAAACNATGTTTGATCTTGATCAGTGATGTTCAATGCAAACGTATTGGGCGCGTCGGTAGGCACCTGCGTTTCCCATGTCGTAATCAGATCGAAACGAATCAAAGCAACCATGGCGATNGCCAGNGCTGTGAGAGCAAAGNCCATCAACTGACCACCCGATGCCTGCGGATCTCGAATCAGTTGCTGGATACCAAAACGCCAAGCAGGACCGACATGCTCCAACGGCCCAAGACCCCAGATAACAATCCGACCCAAGCCGGTGATGAGGCCGACCAAGATAATGACGGCGATCACAACCCAACCGGTGAGCAATAAATCATCGCTATACAAGTAGCCAAGCGCACCAATAGCGCACAGAGCGAATCCATAACGCCCAAATTGACCGAGCCCTGACACGTGATAATCACGCTTTAATACGCGGATTGGCGGGACTTTGGCCAGTAAAATCAATGCTGGCGCTGCAAACCCAAATAAGGTGATAAATCCAGTCAAAAAACCGAGCATTGCTGGTTTTGCGGTGGGCTCAGGCAAACTAATCGTCAGTAGGCCCGCAATCGTATCAACAAGCACAATCTGTAGCCCATAGCCAATCAATACGCCAAGTCCACTGGCCAGGCCACCGAGAACAACAAGCTCAGTCGTAAAGATCCGTAATGCCTCTGCTCCACTCAAACCAAAGGTTCGAAACAGGGCACTATCAGCAATGTGGTCTGAAGCCCACCGGTTCGCTGTCATCGCAATTGCCGCGCCCGACAAAAGCACTGTCAGGAGACCCGCGAGTGATAGATAAGTAGTCGCTCGCGTCAGTGCATTGCCGACTTCAGGCCGACCTTCAACAACTCCGCGAAGCCTTTGACTGATATCGAGCTTGGGTTCAATAAACGCCTTCAATTGCTCAATATCACCGTCTGCAAACAACGTGATGTAGCGCACTCGACTGCCGGGCTGGATCAATTGTGATGATTTGAGGTCTGCTTGGTTCATCAGAAGTCGTGGCGTCAGCGAAACAAATGAACCACCTCGGTCTGGTTCAAATACCAATATCTGCGTAATTTGAAGTTCTGTTTCGCCGACAGACACCATATCACCCACATCAATATCGAGCTTGGATGCCAGTTGTGGATCAGCCCATGCAGTGCCTGGTTCCGGGATCCGTAACACGGGGTACCCGATACCCGCACGACTATCGGCAATCTCGAGCTGCCCTTTCAGCGGGTAGCCATCGGTGACAATTTTCAATCCAGTCAACTCAAAATCGGACTGACTGCCAATCACCGACGGAAATTCAATCGTTTCAGTGGCTGAGACACCCAAAGCATTGGCTCGGGCGAGCCATTCAGGGTCAATGGGTCGCGGTCCTCTGAGCTTTAAATCGCCGCCAAGAAGCATCGCAGCATCTGCTCGCATCGCACGATCGATCCGGTCAGTCAGCACTTCGGTGGTCGTCATCGCAGCAACAGAAACAACCAGAGCGAGCGCGAGAAGACTCAATTGACCACTCACGAACTCCCGCCATAGAAGACCCAATGCGATCATGCAACAACCTCATTCAGTTGACCATCTTCCAGATGCAACACACGTTCACACTGAGACGCAAGCCGTTCATCATGCGTCACTAGGATCAAAGTAGTCCCTGTTTCTCGATTCAGTTCGAACAGTAATTCAGAAACCGCGTCACCGGTTTTACGATCAAGGTTACCAGTTGGTTCGTCGGCAAAGAGTAATGCCGGTTGATTGACAAATGCCCGCGCAACAGCGACCCGTTGTTGTTCACCACCCGATAACATCCGGGGCCGATGATGAGTCCTTTCGCCCAAACCAACACGCTCGAGCCATCCTGTTGCGCGATGTTTAGCATCGGCCACAGATAAACCCGTTAATTCCAAAGGGAGCATCACGTTCTCGAGCGCAGTCAAACCTTGAAGTAACTGAAAGCTTTGAAAAACAAATCCGATCCTACCTCGACGAATCGCGGCACGTTTGTCTTCGGAGAGTACACTGAATTGATCGCCCTGAAATAAAATCTCACCTGCTTCCGGAATGTCCAGGCCAGCCAACAATGACAAGAGCGTACTTTTGCCCGCACCCGATGGACCAACAATCGCTACACTATCGCCAGGGTTGATCTTCAGTTCGAGTGACTCCAGAACTGACAAGCGCTGGCCGCTTTGGTCTTCAAACCCATGCGAGACGTCACGAACATGAAGGACTGGTTGTGCAGACATTGCGAGTAATTTTCCTATGGTTGTGTTTCATCACGCCGGCGATGGGAGCCCCGACGCTACTGGTCGTTGGCGACAGCCTCAGTGCAGGCTATGGGCTTGACCGCGGGGAAAGTTGGGTCGATATCCTTGCCGCCAACCCTTCATCAGTATTGGGGGCACATGGTCAAATTTTAAACGCTTCAATTTCCGGTGAAACCACCACTGGTGGACTCTCGAGGCTTCCGGGTCTCCTCAAGCGTCATCAACCCGATATCGTGTTAATTGCACTCGGTGCCAATGATGGCCTACGAGGTCTACCGCTGAAAACGATGCAAAAGAATCTGCGGACGATGTTTCAACTCGCGTCAGAAGCCGGCGCGAGAGTCCTCTATGCAGGCATCGAATTACCTCGGAATTACGGTGGTCCTTTCGTGCGTGCATTTCGCCAAGCTCAAGATCGAATCGCTCAAGCCACGGGGGTTGGTTATCTACCCTTCTTTCTCGAGCCAGTGGCGCTTCGACGCGAACTGTTTCAAGACGATGGCCTGCACCCGACAGCCGAAGCACAACCAATCATTGCTGACTATGTTGGAAGTTTTCTTCAGGAATCTCTGTCGAAATAACCAAGTCGTGTTAGATCGTCCACAAGACGTATCAAGTACCGATCTGTCATCGCAGACACATAATCTGTCACCCGCATCAGACGTGCATACTTCGTGTCGTTCGGCCGTGGTCTGAATTTACCAAGTCGTGCCACCGCATCCCGAGCCTTGGAGCTGATATAGGTGCCATCACCACCAGCCTGTGCGAGCGCCTCAACACCATCAATGAGATGAGTCAATACCCCGCGTAACAGACGGCCACTCTGTCCTTCATACGATTGTTTGGTTAGGTCAACATAGACCCGCTCACGGGCCAAATTCTTTGCTCGCTGAATCACTTCACCAGCAGATGCAAGACGCCAGTCGAGCAATTCCTCGTCGAAGGTTCCACTCACAATCGCATCATAGTGAGACCGGAATCGCGCTTCCGCTTCATGCACCAATGCATCGATCGCAGCGGAGCGGAGGAGTTCCAGTTTGGCCTCAGAATCGTCGAGTAATTGTTCATATAGATTTCGTCTCGCACCGCGGTCAACCAGTTCCTTCATCAAGGAGGACACCTCTTCATAGTCGAGATGCCCAAGCTCAACCGCATCCTCAAGATCAATCAACGCGTAACAAATATCATCGGCAGCCTCAACTGCGTACACCAAGGGGTGACGAGCCCACACATCAGGCATGACTTCAAGCAGTCCAAGGTGTGCGGCCAACTCCCGCATCAATGGAAGCTCTGCTTGATTCACTCCATGTTTCCGCTTGGTTTGCCCGAAAGCAGATTCTGCTGTGAATGGATATTTGACAAAGGTACCCAGGGTGGCCGCCGTTAATCGCATCCCACCATCGAACCAGTGTCGCTCAAGACATGTGATGACTCGGAAGCCTTGTGCATTTCCTTCAAATCCAAGAATATCAGCTTGCTCACCACTCGAGAGACCCGCCAAATATTCGGGATGCGATTCGAAAAACTGGCGCATGGATCGCTCGCCAGCATGGCCAAATGGCGGATTTCCGATATCGTGCGCAAGACAAGCCGCTTGCACCAAGGCGCCAACACTCGACGCAGCGTGTTGGTCAGATAATAACCCCTCACCACGCATCCAATTTCCGAGTCGTATACCCAATGAGCGCCCAACAGAAGCAACTTCAAGCGAATGCGACAAACGGGTATGTACATGATCATTATCTGATAATGGGTGCACCTGCGTCTTGACTGCCAAGCGCCGAAACGCACCTGAAAAAATCAATCGATCATGATCACGCTGCCACTGACTCCGCTCGTCTCCAGGAGATTGCGGGGTCCAACTGTTGTGATGATCGACACGCGCCGTTGAGAGGAGATCAGTCCAATCCATCATACGTCAACCATTCCCTGAAACCGCTCGCAGTCATCAATCGTGAGTTTTCGTTTCGGGTACAAATCAAACCGGATCGTTTTTGCCTTGATTTGGGAAGAAGGCACACGACCACCGAGGTTATCTGCCTTAATCGGACGTTTCACAACCACTCGCGCGGCATCAGAATCCAATGCAGCATCTAACAGTCGCTCAGGGTGATCATTGGTCTGTTCGAGCGAATGAAGCACCTGCATCGTCAACGACGGCGCCGCTCTGCGCTCTTTGGGAAACATGGGATCGAGGTAAATGACACCATGCGATACTCCTGAGACACGCTCTACGCTGTCGGCGTGCCTGAATTGAACACGTTCACACCAAGATGTGTCAGCATCCGCAGCCCGACGTAATGCGTCTCGGAGGAGCGCTGCGACCACCGGGTGTTTCTCCATCGCAAAAATCTCGCAACCCACATTAGCGAGCACACTTAAATCACCGCCAAGCCCGGCAGTCATATCGATAATTGAAGGACGAAGTCCTTTTTGACACCCCATTGCGCGGGTCAGCGCTTCACCGGTTACTGCTTTGACTCGGCGAGCCTGCGCTCCGTGGAGAAAATCAACGTGCACACTNGAGCGTACATNAATGACAGCGGACTTTAACGCCAATCCTTTATCATCCCACCAGAAATAATGACCCGAATCAGGTGGTGACGTCTGCCAACGAACCGATAGCCACGGAATGAAGTCCATCGCCTCATNTCGGGTCACCACTTGATGGAGCGGATCGACACCANNCCAGTCCATCACAACCTCACTGACCCGTCACGAAACGCCAAGCGTTGTCAAAAAGACCCATCCACGGAGTGACTCGCGGCGTACCCTTCGGTGCAAACGATAACTGTGATCGCAAAACGACTCGCTCGGGATGTGGCATCATGATCGTCACTCGACCATCTTCCGAACAAAGACCAGCAAGCCCCTGAGCTGATCCATTCGGATTGCNCGGATAACGTGTTTCNGCACATCCNNGATCNTCNGTATACAGCAAGCTACCCAGTCCCGAATCTAGGAGGGATGTGACCTCAGAAGCGGTGTGTTGGAAGCGACCCTCACCGTGCGCAACAGCGATTGGGAATCGTGTTCCTTCAAGATCTCTCAAGAGAACTGAGCAACTTGTTGGCAAGGTTGCCAGTGNTAAACGTGCCTCGAATTGCTGCGACGCATTACGTGCCATGGGTTTAAAGTGTTTGGCGTCAGGGATCAGTGGGGCAAGCTGAGCCATCATCTGACAGCCATTACAGATTCCAAGNGATACGGTGTTTTCCCGCTCGAAAAATGCTTGAAACATCGCCGATAGCTGATCGTTAAATAGAATGNTACGCGCCCAACCTGAGCCGGCACCTAATACATCGCCATAACTAAATCCGCCACAAGCGGCCATGGCATCAAACGATTCAAGGGTTTGTCGACCACTCATGAGATCGGAGATGTGTACATCGATAGCCTCAAAACCACAGTGATCGAATGCATGAGCCATTTCGATTTGGCCATTGACTCCTTGTTCGCGCAAAATTGCCACTCGCGGGCGAGANTTCGATACTCGGCGTGTCTCCGGAATCTGANCCATCTGCGGAATCACAACCGAATTCAAGCCCTCATGCNATCGCGCGATTTGCAGTGCTTCTTGATCAATGCAGTCTGGATTATCGCGTAATCGTGCCATTGCCAAACTGACTGACGACCANGCCTGTTCAAGCGCAACACGCGTCTCATTCAGAAGCACCTGTTCGTTTTGGATAATTGATAGTGATTGAGATTGGTCCGGCTCACCTAAAACATAAGCCGAAAGACCGGCTTCCGAACACATGTTCACCACTNACTCGACATCTGAATTGGCCACTTCAATCACGCAGCCAATCTCCTCGTTGAACCAAAAAGCGACGGGATCAACGTCCATTGGAGTCATTGCTTGCAGACCCGCTCTTGATGCAAAAAGCATCTCAGACACAGTCGCTAATAAGCCACCATCTGACCGATCGTGGTAGGCAAGTAAGCGACCATCCGCAATCAAGGTTTGAAGCAGCTCAAAACAGGCTTTGAGCTCGAGAGGTGCAATGTCGGGAGGCACATCACCAAATTGAGAAGTCACCTCACACGCAATGGATCCGGCCATCCGCTGCTGTCCGAGGTCAATCATCACGAGCGACGAATCATATCCGCGCAGGAGTGGTGTGATTGTTTTTTCAACATCCGTGACAGGAGCGAATCCAGAGCAAATCAGTGACATCGGACCAATGACTTCATGGGTATCCTCCGCATCGGACCAGCTGGTCTTCATCGACATCGAATCTTTACCCACCGGGATACATACACCAAGCGCTGGACAGAATTCGCCACCAACTGCTTTCACCGCCTCATAAAGACGTGCATCTTCGCCCGCAGTCCCCGCGGCACACATCCAATTGGCGGACAACTTAATTTGGCCAACCGAACCAATTGCAGTCCCTGCCATATTCATAAGTGTCTCAGCCACTGCCATTCGCGCCGATGCGCCTGCATTAACAAGGGCAATCGGCGTGCGCTCACCCATCGCCATCGCCTCACCAGTGATTGAACCAATCGCAGAATGCGTCACCGCACAATCAGCAACTGGAACTTGCCAGGGTCCAACCATCTGATCTTGGTGCACAAGACCCGATACTGTTCGATCACCAATCGTGATGAGAAAATTTTTAGAGGCCACGGTCGGATGACTCAACACACGGCGCGCTAACTCGGAGAATTGAATGCTCGCAAATTGCGCCGGTTGAAGATGTACAGACAGGGTCGACGCGTCACGATGCATTTTCGGTGGCTTTCCAAAGAGTACATCAACCGGCAAGTCAACTGGCATCGATGATTCACTCGTTTTGGTCACCGACAAATGAGGCTTGTCATGCGCACGCCCAACAATCGCATAAGGACAACGTTCGCGCAGACAAATTGCTTCAAATTCATCGAGCTTTGCCGGGTTCACTGCCAATACATAACGTTCCTGCGCTTCGTTGCACCAAAGCGCCAGTGGTGACAAGGATGAATCCGCTGATGGAATCCAATCCATCGAGAAATCCGCTCCAGCTCCACCATCTTTGACAAGTTCCGGCAGGGCATTTGATAGGCCACCGGCACCGACGTCATGGATGAAGTCAATCGGATTATCCTCGCCACGCAGCCAACATCGGTCGATCACTTCTTGGCACCGACGCTCCATTTCAGGATTGGCTCGCTGCACAGATGCATAATCTAAATCACTGCCTGATGTGCCCTCTCCCGCGGAACTGGCGGCGCCACCACCCAAACCAATCAACATCGCGGGTCCACCGAGTACAACAAGCGGTGTCCCATCAGAAAACGGTTTCTTCTCCACTTGACCTTCGGCAATTGAACCGATGCCACCTGCGATCATGATGGGCTTGACATAGCCGCGACGACGCGTGCCGATGGTTGTCTCTTCAAATGCCTCATAGGCTCTGAAATAACCATTCAGATTTGGCCGTCCAAACTCGTTATTAAAGGCAGCCCCACCGATCGGCCCTTCGAGCATGATCTGCAGCGATGTGGCTAATCGACTTGGCATTGGCAAATCACATTCCCAGGGCATTTCAAGTCCTGGGATTCGAAGATAATTCACACTAAATCCAGTGAGTCCTGCTTTCGGTTTCGCCCCGCGACCTGTTGCCCCTTCATCACGAATTTCACCGCCTGCTCCAGTCGCCGCACCTGGATTTGGCGAGACTGCCGTTGGATGGTTGTGTGTCTCAACCTTCATGACAAGATGCACAGGCTCCACCACCGATTGATAGGCATGTGTCGTCGGATTCACTAAAAACCGTTCCACGGTTGGTCCTTGCACCACTGCGGCGTTATCAGCATACGCAGACAACACACCACCCGGTGCAATCTGGTGCGTATTTCGAATCCACTGAAATAAACTGTTTGGCTGATCTTCGCCATCCAATGTCCAAGATGCATTAAATATCTTGTGACGACAGTGTTCTGAGTTTGCCTGCGCAAACATCATGAGCTCTACATCCGTCGGATCACGCTCAAGCTTGGCATATGCAGTTGCTAGGTACGTCACTTCATCATCTGATAATGCGAGCCCGTGAACTGCATTCGCATGGTTCAGTGCACCAATCGGATCTGAACCCAATGCTACGATCCCAAGCGGCTCTGGCGCACCAGATGTAAAAAAGGCGTCGGTGGGTAAATCAGTGAGGACATCTTCCATCATCGGATCTGAAATCAATCCATTCACCACAACTTGCTCAGCATCTGTGATTGAACCCGACACAACCACATGCATACCCCGTTCGATACGATCGATCGCATCAAAACCACAATTCTTTGCGATGTCAGTTGCTTTTGAACTCCAGGGCGATGTCGTCCCTGTCCGGGGCAACACGACCAAACCGGATCCTGCCGTCAGTGGATTTGCGTCGAGCAATTTCGTTAGCTTCTCTGCATCTCGAGCGTCTCCCATCACGAAAAATAGATACGTACAAATCAGATCCTCAATATGGATTCCAAGTGCTTGCGCGCGATTGATGAGTGACTGAATACGAAACGACGAGAGGGCCTCTCCTCCCTGCAGAATGAGCATGCCAATCGCTCCTTGATGCGATCGAAAATTTAAAACCCGGAGTTTAGCAGAGCCGACCGTGTCGCCGGAGGATTCAATCCATTTTTTTACTCGGGCTTCTGCGGCGATGCTGAGCGCCGAGTCTGGAAGAATTGCTGCAAGAGCGTTGCCGACTCATCGGCATGTAAACCACCAGCAACCGTCAGCTGATGGTTGTAAAATGCAGCCTCCGGGAGCTTTAACTGCGACTCCAGAACCCCTGCTCTCGGTTCTTTGGCCGCAAATATCACTCGCTCGATTCGCGCGTGAATGAGCGCGCCAAAGCACATGGTGCAAGGCTCAAGAGTCACATATAAGGTGGTGCCCGGGAGCCTGTAATTCTGAATCGCATCACAGGCGTCGCGAATCGCTGCGATCTCTGCATGATGACTCGCATCATGATTTGAAATCGGGGCATTCCAGCCCTCACCAATAATTGTGTTGTCATGGACCAAGACCGCCCCCACCGGAACCTCATTGAGCGATGATGCGTAAGCAGCCAGCTCGAGGGCCCTACGCATAAAGATCGCATCGTCTTCGCTAAACTCAATGTGTGACATCTGACTCCTCAGCGACCAATCGGTTGACGATCTGCGTTGAATGGGGTTTCCTTCGTCCACTGTTGGCCCATGCTACGGACAGGATACCAAACGATGTCGTCAATATATCCAAAGATCGATCCCAACGGTCTTCTTGAGTACTCTGTTGTATTCACTGATCGCTCNATGAATCACATGTCTCAAGCATTCCAAAAGNTCATGTNCGATTTACACGCTGGCTTAACCAGCGTCTACAAAGCGCANTCCTGCGTTTTAGTTCCCGGCGGCGGATCCTTCGCGATGGAATCGGTTGCGCGTCAATTTGCGAGAGACCAAAAGGTTCTTGTTGTCCGAAACGGTTGGTTCAGTTACCGCTGGACCCAAATTTTCAATCAAGGCGTCACGCCCGCACACGCAGNAGTTGCNCAAGCACGTCCGGATACAAATGCTGCAGATCAACAATTTTCGCCGGTTCCAGTCGATGAGGTATGTGCGCNGATTCGGTCAGANAAACCGAATCTGGTCGTGGCACCTCATGTCGAAACCTCCGCTGGGATGTTNCTGCCAGACAGCTACATTCAGGCACTCACAGAGGCAGCTCATGAAGTCGGTGCCCTTTTTGTTCTTGATTGTGTCGCCGCCGGAGCACTGTGGGCTGATATGGACGCGCTTGGTGTTGATGTTNTGATTACAGCGCCGCAGAAAGGTTGGACCTCGACGCCCTGCGCTGGAGTGATCATGCTATCGAATCGAGCGCTGGAACGCCTCNAAACGACGACATCTGATAGTTTTGTNCTTGATNTGAAGAAGTGGCACAGCATCATGGACGCATACCTCAGCGGNGGTCACGCGTACCATNCAACANTGCCCACAGATGGGCTGGCAAACTTCCTCGATACCTACAATGAAATGGCGACGATCGGCTTTGATACGCTCAAAGCCAATCAGGTTGAGCTCGGTCGACAGGTGCGTGAGCTGATGGAAGCTTGCGGATTCAAAAGTTTAGCGGCTGACGGCTTCAAATCGCCAACCGTGGTTGTTTCCCATACCGATCATGCTGACTTCAAAAATGGCAGTGCGTTTGCAGACGTCGGACTCCAGATTGCCGCCGGGGTTCCTCTAGAGTGCGGTGAATCTGCTGATTTTCAAACGTTTCGGATCGGCCTATTCGGGATGGATAAACTGATGAACATCGACCGCACTGTGANGCTTCTGGNCGACGCTCTCAGAAAGATTATCTAGCTCGACTGAGTCGAACTGAATAAGTTCACGAGGATCACCCCTCCAACAATCAACGCGAGTCCAACGATGGCTTGCCATTGCAGAAGCTGTTTGTAAAAGAATGCGCTAAACACGGCGATCAAAAACACACCGATTCCGCTCCAAATCGCATAAACAATCGCTATCGGAATGTCTCGAATCGCAAAGGTCAGACAGTAGAAAGCGATGGCATAGCAACAAATCATCGTGATTGTCGGTGCAACCCGGGTGAAGTTTTGAGTCGCTGGGAGTAATAGCGTCCCCACGACCTCACAAACAATCGCACCCCCTAAGAACAAATAACCAATCATCACCGACCCTTCTGCTCTGTCTTCGAAAATTAAACGTCAAAACTGCAGCACAGATTAACAAAGTTGCGATGAATCATGGCTTAATGTGTTGTCCAATGTCAGGGACCATTGATGGCCAGTCTGGAGATCATGTCTTGCTTGCACCGCCGTTTATCATTGAAGCCGCTGATATCCAAATCATCACAGAGAAATTATCGCTCGCGATCAGCGAAGTCAGCGGACAATCGGAACGAGCAGCATGACAACGATCATGGTTGCGCCAAACGGTGCGCGGAGGACAACTCAAGATCATCCGGCTGTTCCAGTCACCGATCAAGAACTCATGGATACCGCTGTCGCATGCTTTGATGCGGGAGCGCGTGCTCTGCATGCGCACATTCGTACAAGTGAACAAATCCATCTGTTAGATGTGGAGCGTTACGAAACCTTGATTCAATCGCTCGGCGAGCGGCTACCAAACCTGCAAGTACAGGTCACATCTGAGGCCGCTGGCATTTACGAGTCTGATGCGCAAATCGACCTACTTTCGCGGTTGAAAGCGCCTTGGGTATCGGTTGCGATTCGAGAAATTCTGAGGTCTCAAGAGCCGCACACGCTTCAGCCGTTTTTCAAACAACTACTCGATAAAAGCCGAGTGCAGTTCATCCTCTATGATGCCGATGATTTTCAGACCCTCACATCACTTGTGGAGCGAGAGATCATCCAAACGGAATCACTCGAAGTACTGTATGTGCTCGGACGATATTCGGCGAATCAGGAGAGCACACCCGATCAGCTTGATCCATTTCTCGCATGCAGAGATCGTGCACCGACGCATGTAAAGCCTATCCGCGAGATGATCTGTGCATTCGGACGCGGTCAAATTCCTTGCTTATTACGTGCAGCATCTGAAGGCATGGATTTACGCATTGGCTTTGAAAACGGAGTTTGGCTACCAGATGGAGAGATTGCTGAAAACAATGCTGCGCTCGTGACAGCTCTAGTCGGTTTGCTTCCGGCTTGATCCACTCGACCCGATCATCACAATGCCTGATCCAATGATCAGGCTACTTCCCAACACCATCATCACGTTGATTTCCTCATTAAAAAAGACCACGGCGAGGCCAAGGGCAAACAATAAACGGGTGTAGCGAAACGGGGCGACGACCGCGATTTCGCCACCACGTGTGGCCATCACCACACAAAAGTACGCGCCCGTTCCTGCGAGCGTCGACACCACTAACAAACTAAGATGTTCCAGGGTCACAGGACTAAAATCGGTAAAGAAAGGAATGGTGACAACTCCTGCCATCAATAACGCAAAAAAGGCCCAAAAAGACACAGCGACTGCAGGGATAGAGATAGAAATAGCGCGTGTAATGGCATCGCGCAATGCGAGGAACATGACACCAACAATCGCAAATAATGCAGCCGGTTTGAATCCATCCAACCCGGGCTGAATCACCATCAAAACGCCCACAAATCCAATCGCAATCAGGATCCATTGTCGTCCACTGACATGCTGCTTTAAAAAAATAGCTGCCGCCAATGACACTGCCAATGGGGTTGCTTGAAGGATCGCTGAGGACACCGAGAGTGATGCATAAACAATCGCGATAACAAAGAAAATGGCCGATGCCAGTTCAGAAACGGTTCTGACCACGAACCATGGCTTCGTTACCTCAGCCGCGAACAGATGCACCCGTGTAAGCATCGCTGTCACGCCAAAGGTCAACACACCACCACAGCCGATTAGCATCAAGACCTGTGAAACAGGCATTGAATACGCCAGTTGTTTAATCACCGCGTCCTCAACGGCAAAACCAGCCATCGCAGCGATCATAAACAGGATGCAGCGGATATTTTCTTCTGTGGCAGTTTGATTACTCACACGACTGGATCTGATAGCCCGCGACTGGCAGATGAACAACCACATCTCCAACCTCTGACGCATTATAATCAATTGAGACGCGAACACGATCCAGATAGCGTAAACGCCCAACAACCGGCTGATCGGATGTTTCAGCTTGTGGCTTGATCGCAACCTGCATCCCTTGTTTCAGCGCGACACCACACTGCTCACTCACCCCTGAAGGCGATTGAGACTCGGAGTTGGCTGCAAGCTTCAAGGCGTCCTCAGCAGGTAAATCTTCATAGGATTCACAGACAGCGTCATGCACTTCGCGTTCAATACGTTCGATGTTGGCAAACTGCTGAAGAAACTCTGGACCTTGGTCCCAGCGACCACGAATAAACCAAGCAAGATAGGCGATGGTCACATCAGCGTACGACAATTCATTTGAGATGAAGCCACCCTGACCACTGAGCCCGCTATCAATCGAATTTAAATGCGCGGCAAGTTGTAGAATCACACCCGGTAATTGAGATGTCAGACCCTCCGGAGTCCAGTTCGGCCCAAAATATAAACCGCCTCGATCTTGAATAAACTTTGCTGGTGCTGTGTCGAGAGCTGAGGTTAAAACAACTCTTGCAGCCAAGTTAAAAACTATACCATCTGCCCAATCAGTGAACGCCAGAATTTTTCCGCGTAGCTCCGCGGGCAGCAACTGACGATTCTCGGTAACCTCAGTCAGCGCTCGAATAATGTTTTGGGTATCACAATAGACATCTGCACCGCTCTGAAGAACAGGCGTTCTTCGGTAACCAGCGGTCAAAGGCATCAGCAATGGCTTCGGTGGTACACGAGGAATTTCCACCGATTTCCACGGAATACCTGAGAGTCCAAGCGCTAGGCGAATTTTATGCGCAAAGGGTGAGGGCCAATAATGATGCAAGATGAGGTCTGACATACTTCGAGATCTCTTATTCCCACTCAATCGTGGCGGGTGGTTTTGAGCTCACGTCATAGACGACGCGACTGACATCTTCAATCTCATTGATGATACGACCGGATACCCTCTCGATAAATTCGTAAGGTAAATGAGCCCATCGAGCTGTCATGAAATCGATCGTTTCAACCGCACGCAAAGCGATCACAGGCGCATAACGACGCTGATCGCCGACAACTCCAACAGAATTCACCGGTAAAAATACGGCAAATGCTTGTGACACCTTATCGTAAAGATCAGCCTTTCGAAGTTCTTCGATAAAGATGTGGTCCGCCTTCCTAAGAATATCTGCTGAAGTTTTGTGGACTTCACCAANAATGCGAACACCAAGACCTGGGCCCGGAAACGGATGTCGANACACCATTGATGGCGGCAATCCGAGAGTCACACCCAAAATACGGACTTCATCTTTAAACAATTCACGTAACGGCTCNACGAGTTCCATACGCANATCATCGGGTAGTCCACCNACATTGTGGTGACTCTTAATCACATGAGCTTTACCCGAGGCGGCGCCTGCAGACTCGATGACATCAGGATAGATCGTACCCTGCGCTAAGAAACGCACATCTGAAAGCTTCGCTGCTTCCTCCTCAAACACTTCAATGAAATGTTCGACCGATGATTTTTCGCTTNCNTTCAGGGTNGGCTTCNCCTTTGAGTGCCGTCAANAANCGTTCTTCTGCGTTNGCACGNATCACTCGAACACCTAAGTTTTGNGNNAACGTCTCCATCACTTGAGCGCNCTCGTTCAGACGCANCAATCCNTTATCAACAAANACACAAACCANCTGATCNCCAATCGCNTTGTGCAACANNGCGGCAACAACCGATGAATCGACACCGCCAGACAANCCAAGAAGNACCTGTCCATCNCCAACTTGNTCACGGACCTGCGTGATCGCATCGTCGANGATATTTTCCGGCGTCCACTCTCGCCCGCATCCACAAATCGCGTGAGCGAATTTCGCAAGCATCTCCGATCCACCCTCAGAATGCGTGACTTCAGGATGGAACTGCAAACCATAGATACGGCGTTTTTCATTTGCCATTGCTGCAATTGGCGCATGGGCACTGGACCCAATCACGATAAACCCAGGCGGCAGCTCAGTGACACGGTCACCGTGACTCATCCAGACAGACAGCGATCCTGTATCCGATAGACCTGCAAGCAACGACTCATCATTCTCAATCACGAGATCTGCGTGCCCAAACTCGCGCAAGTCACTCGATTCAACCCAACCACCAAGGTCTTTAGCTAATGCCTGCATGCCATAACAAATGCCGAGAATGGGAACCCCGAGGTCATACACCTCTTTTGGAATTGTCCAACCAGCACCGTCGGTTGTTGATTCTGGGCCACCCGATAGGACAACACCTTTGGGAGCAAACTCCGTAATCCGCTGAGGGTCAACATCGCACGGCAAAAGTTCCGAATACACCCCATGCTCACGAACACGACGTGCAATTAACTGGGTGTACTGAGAACCAAAATCGAGAATCAGCAGTCGATCAGCATGAATATCCATCATTTCACTCGGTAGTTCGGCGCTTCTTTGGTAATCGACACATCATGGACGTGTGACTCCTTCACACCAGCACCTGAGATTTTCACGAAACTCGGCTGATTTCGCATCTCTTCAATTGTTGCGCAGCCTGTGTAGCCCATTGCCGCTCGTAACCCACCCATCATTTGATGCACGATTCCGGAGAGAGGTCCTTTACAAGGAACGCGTCCTTCGACACCCTCAGGAACTAACTTCTCAGCCCCTTCACTCGCGTCCTGAAAATAGCGATCAGACGATCCCTCTCGCTGGGCCATCGCACCGAGCGAACCCATCCCGCGATACGACTTATACGCGCGCCCTTGAAATAGCTCAACCTCGCCCGGCGCCTCGTCAGTACCGGCAAGGAGAGAACCCACCATAACGGTCGAAGCACCAGCGGCAATCGCCTTCGCAATATCGCCTGAATAACGGATACCACCGTCTGCGATCAATGGGATACCAGATCCCATCAGCGCTGAAGCCACATTAGCAATTGCTGAGACCTGAGGTACCCCTACGCCAGCTACAATCCGGGTCGTGCAAATCGAACCCGGACCAATACCAACCTTCACAGCATCTGCTCCGACCTCAACCAGCGCTTTCGTGGCATCACCTGTCGCGATATTGCCACCAATCACTTCCACCTGTGGGAACTTCTGCTTGATCCATGCAACGCGATCGAGCACGCCCTGGGAGTGGCCATGTGCTGTATCGACGACCAAAATATCCACGCCTGCTTCAACCAAAGCACTGACTCGATCTTCACCTTCAGCACCAGTTCCAACTGCAGCCGCGGCCAATAGTCGCTTGGCTGCATCTTTCGCCGCATTCGGGTGACTTTCTGCCTTCATCATGTCTTTGACAGTCACAAGACCCTTCAAACGGAAATCCTCATCCACCACCAACACTTTTTCAATTCGGTGTTTGTGTAATTTACTTTGGATTTCCTGATGGCCGGCACCCTCTGTCACAGTTACGAGACGATCCTTAGGCGTCATGACTTCCCGGACCTGAACATCAAGGTCCGGAACGAAACGGATGTCACGTCCAGTGACGATTCCAATTAAATTATCCCCCTCAACGACTGGTACCCCACTGATGTTGTGATGGCGGGTAATCCCGAGCAACTCACGAACCGTGATATTTGGAGGGCAAGTCACAGGATCCTGAATGATCCCGGTCTCAAACTTTTTAACCTTTTTCACTTCCTGGGCTTGCTGCTCAATAGCCATATTTTTGTGCAGGATGCCAAGACCACCCTCTTGGGCCATTGCTATCGCTAATGATGCCTCAGTCACAGTATCCATCGCCGCTGACAATAACGGCATGTTAAGCTCAATATTGCGTGTGATTTGGGTTTTCAGACTGACATTGGCTGGAATGATGTTTGAGTAACCCGGAACGAGCAGCACATCATCAAAGGTCAGGGCATCTTCGGCAATCTGTAACATGAATAAGTCCTTGAGGGTGGCGGGTAATCGCATAGTTTAAGGAGTTAAGGGGTGTCGGAACAAGTAACCCGGAGCGAAAATGCACTGACCGTGTCGACTCTTGCCGCATTACTGACACAGGCGCTAACCGAATTCTTCCCGCAGTCAGTGATTCTGGATGCCGAAATCAGCAATTTCAAAACCTACCCATCCGGCCACTGGTATTTTTCGTTAACAGACGGTGACGCCTCACTCAGTGCAGTCATGTTCAAAGGTGCAAATCGACTGGTTCGTCTCATAGCGCGAGATGGGCTCAAAGTCAGAGTCCGCTGTGATGTGAATTTCTACCCCCCCAATGGTCGCTTGCAACTCATTGTAAAACACATGGCTGAAGCTGGAGTTGGCGATCAGAAAGCGAAACTGGAGGCACTGAAAGCCAAATTGATCGCTGAGGGAATGACCGATTTGGCCCGAAAAAAATCACTCCCAGTGATTCCTCGTTGCATCGGCTTAATCACCTCACCCAAGGGCGCTGTGATTCAGGACATGCTGACCATTCTGCGCCGCCGCTGGCCACTCGCGTCGATTCGCTTATACTCGGCTGCAGTACAAGGCGATATGGCGCCAGAGGAGTTAGCCCATGCCCTCCAGCAAGCTGTCGCAGATGGTTCAGCCGATGTCTTGATCATTGGTCGTGGCGGAGGCGCGGCAGAAGATTTAAGCGCTTTCAACGACGAGCACCTCTGTCGCGCAATTGCGGCATGCCATATTCCGATCATTTCTGCCGTGGGTCATGAGACCGATACAGGATTGACCGACCTTGTTGCCGATGTTCGTTCGGCAACACCATCACAAGCGGCAGAAATCGCAACGCCTGATATGGGAGATATCCAAAGACAACTCTCACAATTTGAAGGACGACTGACATCACGCGCTGATACGCTAATTGCGCTGGCACAACAGCGGTTCGAACTCACAACACACAAACTTTCAACTACTATCAGCCAACAGACACATCGCTCTCGCGAACGTTTAAGACAGCTCGAACAAGGTCTAGTTGCGCCAACCGAATACATTGTCTTGAAGCGTCACGATGTCAATCACCTCTCAAAGCGCTTATCACGTGCAACCGATCAAATGATTCAAGTTTCACGCTCCGCGCTTGCACATCTCTCAACCCAGCTGAACACACTGAGTCCACTTGCAACTCTCGGCCGCGGATACGGCATCCTCTTGAAAGGAGACGCTACGACCGATCGATCGATTGGTTCCGTTGACGATGTCTCTGAAAAAACACCAGTTGAAATCCGGCTCAAAGATGGCAGGCTAAATGCGACAATCACTCAGATTTTGAAGGACACACCATGAGAATAGCTCTCATCGTTCTTATCGCTCTTTGCCTCTCAACACCCACGACAGCTGTTGAAGATTCCCGCGTTCCAGGCGGAGTCGCTATGATTCCAATCGAAGCCGGCGCGAAACCGATGTTCAATGGAAAATCTGTGCTAACAATTCAGTACGATGGCCAGCACTTCGCTGTGGTTGGTCTCGCCTTATCGCTTGAACCCGGTACCTACACTCTAGCCAATGTGGGACGCCAACTTACCTTTGAGGTGTTTGCAAAGAAATACCTCGAACAAAGGATCTACCTCAAAAATAAGCGACATGTAACACCCAATACTTTGGATCTGGATCGCATTAAAAACGAATCTCAAAAACAACGTGGCGCTCTCAACGCATTTGACGGAAGTCTTGACGCGATTCATATGATCTTACCAGTTGAAGGGCCAATTTCAGGACCATTCGGTAAACGTCGTTTTTTTAATGATCAACCCCGTCGACCACATTCAGGAACCGATATTGCCGCACCAACTGGGACGCCTATCAAAGCTGCAGCCACTGGAAAAGTCAGCCTCATCGGCGACTTCTTTTTTAACGGTCGACTCGTTGTCATCGATCACGGAGAAGGTTTAAAAACCATGTACAACCACATGGATCGAATTGATGTTAAAGAGGGCCAAGTGGTGAGTCAAAGCGAGGTGATCGGAACGGTCGGAGCCACTGGCCGAGCGACCGGTGCACATCTTCACCTGGGTGTTATTCTCAACGGCGCTTCTGTCGACCCCAAACTATTTATACCGGAAATTCGGTCGCTTCCGCAGTAGTCAGCTCATTAATCGGAACAGCATGAAGAGGTGACAGCCCGCCACCACATATGCCAGCCGCGGACGCATCTCAAGGTACCAAGCCTGGATGGGTAACTCCTCAAAAATGGGGCGGTCAACAAACCACTGTGCAATAAATCCCCCTCCCAGCACCGCAAGCGTTAGGTGCGCGGGCAACGTCATCAAACAAATCCATGCCACCACCACAGGGATCACAGAGATCAACAGTCGCGCGCTCTGACGCGTGCCGGAGATCAGCGCCAACCCCCAATGAACACCGCCCATGAATGACAAGATCGCAAGTGAATACAGAACAAACGCTTGCAATGCGACAGACGCCAGCTCATTGGATAGCAAAGCAGCCACAGCACCAGCAACGAAAGGCA
>PAFS01000059.1 GCA_002705325.1 Gammaproteobacteria bacterium
AAAATAACAACAGCGGTCAACGCGATCATCTGAAACAAAATGAACCATACCAACAGCTGATCCACAGCCTTTGCGAACCGACCCACAAGACACTCCTGAAATAATTATAGTGAGCGGCCCGAATGGGCCGCTTTGTTCTCTTACATTAAGTGATTAATTAGCAAGGCTTTGAACTCGCTTCACTAATTCAGCTCCACCTTCCACAGATGAGGCAAACTCATCATAGACCGGCTTAGATCCCTTAATGAATGCTGCATTATCGGCTGTATTCACCTGAACACCGGCTGCCTTAATAACGTCCAATAGCTCGGTCTCAAGTGCTGCGGCCTTCCGATACACAAACGTCTGCGTCGATGCGGCGCAGCTATTTACGACTTTACGGACGTCAGCGGGATGTTTATCGAAATGTTTTTTCGAAGAGAGGATATAGGCTGGCGTATAGACGTGCCCTGTGATGGACAAATACTTTTGAACTTCTTGGAATTTCGCCGATGCGATCTGCGCATACGGATTTTCCTGTCCGTCCATTACCCCTGTTTTCAATGCCGTAAACACTTCAGAGAATGCCATCGGTGTCGGGTTCGCACCGTACAGCTTAAACATCTTTAGGCGCCACTTACTTTTTGGTGTACGAAGCTTCACACCCTCGAGATCGGAGGGTACGTTGATCGGGCGCGTATTGTTGGTGATGTGGCGGAATCCGTTTTCGAAATATCCGACAATGTGGTAGCCCTTGGCTTGGGCAGCCGCTTGAAAGGTATCGCCAAGTTCGGCCTGAACGCGCTTCATGTGTTCGCGGTCTTTAATGATGTATGGCATCTCAAACACACCAAACTCATCAGAAACCGATGACATCACCGATGAAGGCAGAGCGAAGTCGACTTGGCCAAGCTTCAGTTTTTGCAGGAGCTCTTTATCTTTCCCAAGCTGCGAAGAGCCATAAGTTTGGACTTCAATTTTACCGTTGGATTCGTCATTCACACATTGAGCGTAGGCATTCACACTTGCTTCGAACAATGATCCTGGCTTACCAACGTGTCCAAATTTGAGCGTGACATCAGCTGCAAATGAGGGGGCAGCGAAAGCGGCCGACAGAACAGCAACCGAAGTTGCCAGTTGTAGTTTTTTCATTATTTTCTCCGTTTTTTATGTCTGGAGTCAGTTTTACCGCGACAAAAACCGCATTGCGGCTTCAACACCACCTGACTGATGCGGCACGCCAGCCAGGTCAAGGCCCATTTCAACGCCACAAAGGACGCCCATGAGAGTTAAATCATTGATATCACCTAGATGACCAATACGGAAGGCTTTTCCTTTAATTTTTCCGAGCCCTGTACCAAGCGACATGTCAAATTTATCCAAAATCATCTCTCGAACGCGATCAGCATCATGACCCTCGGGCATCATAATGCCCGTCAACGCGTTCGAATGTTCATTCGGGTTCTGGCAAACCGTTTGAAGATCCCACACAGCAACAGCCTCTCGACAGGCGTCACCAAGACGCTGGTGTCGAGCAAAGACGTTATCGAGCCCCTCTTCCTCGAGCATTGCAATCGCTTCTCTCAAGCCGTAAAGCAGTGTGGTCGCAGGCGTATATGGGAAATAACCTGAGGTATTGGAAGCAAGCATTTCCTGCCAATCCCAATAAGAACGTTGCGAGCCACCCTTTTTAGCGGCCTCAAGTGCACGATCTGATAACGCGTTAAAACCTAAACCTGGCGGCATCATCAAGCCCTTTTGGGAGCCAGAAACAGTCACATCAGCACCCCATTGATCGTGCTCATAATCAACTGATGCCAGACCAGAAATACTGTCAACTAATAGTAGGGCCGAATGACCGACAACATCAATCGCCTGACGAACTGCTGCGATATCTGATGTGATTCCGCAACTGGTTTCGTGATGAACACAACACACCGCTTTAATTGCGTGCTTGGTATCTTGCCGTAGTCGAGCCTCGATCCGATCCGCATCAACCCCATTGCGCCAATCCCCTGCGAGGAACTCAGTTTCAATACCCAACCGATCTGCCATTTGTTCCCATAGCGTCGCAAACTGACCGGTTTCGTAAAATAACACTTGGTCGCCAGCTTTCAGTACGTTTGAAAGGCAGGCCTCCCACGCCCCAGTTCCGGAACTTGGGTAAATCACAACAGGAGCCTGGGTTTTGAAAATTCGCTGCATACCCGAAAGGACCGACAAACCAAGTTCGGAAAAATCTGGTCCACGATGATCGATGACAGCTGCATCAATTGCTCGGGAAATTCGATCTGGTACTGGGCTTGGCCCGGGTATTTGTAGGAAATGTCGTCCTGCCCTATAGGCCATGAATTCAGTCCTTGTGTTAGCGGTGGTTCAATCTAACTTGCGGATTTTGCCATTTCGCAGTTATGAAGCATAATATGTTTAACGTATTTTGTATGCAATATAAACCCGGTCAATAAAGCGATGAACACATTAACCATCCCGCCTGTGAATGAAAACCAGCGCCCAAGCTCGCCGCGTCAGTTGGACAGCGGTGAATTAGGCCGGCTGAAACACAAAATTGAACGCAATACGCAATGCGAAATCCTCTTTTCTCAGTTTGATCGCGGCAGATACTCAACAGATGCGAGTCATTACCAGATTTTTCCAATCGGGGTGGTTATCCCTACAACGCGAGATGACCTTGGCGCTTTAATCGATATCGCGACNGAATTTGACATNTGTCTCACGGGTCGCGGTGGTGGNACNAGCCAAAACGGACAAACCATCAACCAGTCGCTAGTCATCGACTATTCAAAATATCTCAATCAATTGGTTCATCTCGATGTTGAGGAACGGATTTGCCATGTCGAACCAGGAATCGTGCTGGATCATCTTAATGCAAAGCTGAAGGCAACAGGTCTTTGGTATCCCGTCGACGTCTCGACCTCAAGTCGCGCAACACTTGGCGGCATGACAGGAAATAACAGTTGTGGTTCTCGCAGTATCCGGTACGGCACGATGCGCGATAATGTACAGAGCGTTAAAGCATTATTGGCCGATGGTTCGGTGGCACACTGGCAGGAGTTAACACCCGAAGACCAAAAGCTATCCGTGTCAGATTTAGCACAGCGAACGGATCTTTTGGGCCAGCTTCTATGTCTTGGAGCGACACATAAAGATTTAATCGAATCTCGGCTTCCACAACTAATGCGTCGTGTGGGCGGCTATAACGTTGATGCTCTGATTCCAGATGGAAAAGGGGGCTCAGGATGCTGGCCAGGCACCCCCTGCAATCCCGCGCATCTGTTCGTTGGCAGTGAGGGCACCTTGGGACTGTTTGAAGAGTTGGAGCTCAAACTCTCGCCAATTCCGACGAACAGGACACTAGGTGTTTGTCACTTCAAGACCTTTTACGCGGCAATGGATGCTGCACAACATCTTGTGACCTTAGGTCCATCTGCAGTTGAGCTTGTCGACCGGACAATGATCGATCTCTCACGTGACATCCCGATGTTTGCAAAGACGGTCAATCAGTTTGTCAAAGGACAGCCTGACGCGCTCTTGCTCGTTGAGTTTTCGGAGGAAGACCAGGCAGAAAATATTCAGCGCCTCAACCAACTTGAGGTCATGATGTCTGACCTCGGGCAACCTGACTCNGTNGTCAGAGCAGAGGATTCAGCTTTCCAAAAACAANTCTGGGAAGTGAGAAAACAGGGCCTCAACATCATGATGTCGATGCGTAGTGATGCCAAGCCAATCTCGATCGTCGAAGACTGCGCAGTTGAACTCAAAGACCTCGCTGAGTACACGCGACGACTTACGGAAGTTTTTGAAAAACACGGAACCAGTGGTTGCTGGTACGCGCATGCGTCTGTTGGCACCTTGCACGTTCGCCCAGTGCTTAATTTAAAACAAAAAATGGGTGCCGAAGCCTTGCGAGCGGTCGCCGAAGATGCGTTTTCAATGGTGCGTGAATATAAGGGATCTCATTCAGGCGAGCACGGGGACGGTATTGCGCGGTCTGAATTCCACAAGGATATGTTTGGCCAAGAAATGGTTAACCTGTTTGAACTAGTCAAGGAGCGACTTGACCCCCAAGGAATTTTCAATCCGAACAAAATCGTTGATCCACCAAAACATGATGATCGAACATTGTTTCGTTTCAACCCGGACTATGCGGATCAAGTAACTATCCATGGAACATTCGATACTGGATTTGATTGGTCTGACTGGGGAGGTTTCGCTGGTGCGGTCGAAATGTGTAACAACAACGGGGCTTGCCGCAAAACTGATCCTGGCGTGATGTGTCCCTCATATCGCGTAACCAAAAACGAAAAAGACTTAGTTCGTGGCCGGGCTAATACGCTACGACTGGCCTTATCCGGCCAGCTTGGTGCCGATGCATTAACATCCGATGAGATGGTGGAAACCATGAAACTCTGCGTTGGCTGCAAGGCATGTCAGAACGAGTGTCCAACCAGCGTTGATATGGCCAAAATGAAAACAGAGGTGCTCTACCAGCGTAGCCAACGATTGGGTATCGGTCTCCGCGATAAGCTGATTGCTTACATGCCATATTATTCCCCATGGATAAAAAAGGCTCCATGGCTCGCAAACCTCCGTGACCAGATTCCTGGGCTTCCTTGGCTCACCGAGAAAATACTCGGCTTAGCAAAAGATCGACAACTGCCAGTCTGGGATAAAGCGTATCGCGAGCCAGCGAGNGAGCCGACAACNGACAAGCCGACTGTGATTCTGTTTGGAGATACATTTAACAGATCGTTCGAAACAAAAAATCTCTATGCCGCACGTGAAGTCTTGGAAGCGATGGGGTATGAGGTGATCGAGCCAAAACCCGACAATCGGTCTGTTTGCTGCGGTCGCACATTCCTTGCGTCAGGCCTGATTGACCAAGCCAAAGAAGAAGCAGCGCGCTTCGTTGAAACTGTCATGCCGTGGGTTCGAAAAGGGATCCCAGTGGTGGGTCTTGAGCCGTCGTGTTTGTTGACATTACGCGATGAATTTCAGGTATTGCTTCCAAGTGACGATGTCAAATTACTTGCGAAATATGCATTTCTTTTTGAAGAGTTTATTGAAGGTGAACTGAAAGCAGAACGAGCAAGCTTGAATCTGGTCGAGGCACGATGTTCTGAAGCTCTGATNCACGGACATTGTCATCAAAAAGCGGCTCGCTCAATGGCCCCAGTAGAGGCACTCCTTAAACGGATTCCGGGACTGAAAGTATCGGTCATTGAAACATCATGCTGTGGAATGGCTGGGCATTTCGGTTATCAGAAAGAGACTCTGANAGAATCCTTGGCAATGGCAGAATTGAATCTGCTTCCTGCTGTACGCGAGGCAAATGCAACNGCACGAATTGTTGCAGACGGCACCAGTTGCCGACATCAGATTACTGACAACACGCCTCGTCAGGCAGAACATGTCGCTGTCCTGTTGGCGGAACATCTGAGAAAGGATTAACCCGTTGAACTCAAATGTCATTGTTCGAGCACCACTTCATGTTCAAGTTGCAGAGCGGCTTAGGCTCCTGATTGATTCCGGCGAATTAGCACCTGGCACCCGCCTCAACGAGAATGAACTCTGTCAAAATATGGGGGTCAGTCGTACGCCCTTGCGCGAAGCGATTCGCTCTTTNGCCACCGAGGGCCTTGTTGAGCTACAGCCAAATCGTGGTGCAATCGTCAGCGTTGTCAGCCAAGANGACGTCACAGAAATTCTTCCGATCATGGCATCACTCGAGGGATTAGGGGGTCGACTTGCTGCTGTGCACATGCGAACCGATCAAATCAAGCAGATCCGGCAAATTCACAATCAAATGGTCACGCATTACCAAAATAATGAAGTGACGGAATACTTCGAAACGAATCGGCTGATTCATGAACTGATTACCGAGGGAAGTGGGAATCAAACCTTAGTGGATACGATTAACAGCCTCTCTGCCAAAGTACGACGCGCTCGCTTCTCTGCACAAATGACACGCGAGAGCTGGGCAAAGGCGGTCTCTGAGCATGAAGAAATGGTTACCGCTCTTGAGGCTAGAGATCCCGACCGACTAGAAGCAATTCTGATCCAGCATGTCGAAACTAAACGAACAACCATTCTTGGCTCGCTCCAACGATCAGAGTAAGTCCTAGCCAACNAAGTGGATCTGCACTTGTCTTTTTGATCCGCGAGTTCGGTGCTCAAGGAGAAAAATTCCCTGCCACGTTCCAAGCACTAGCCGAGAGTCACGAACACTTAACGTCAAATGNGTCTGGGTCAAAACCGTCTTCAAATGGGCCGGCATATCGTCAAGACCCTCGAGCTCATGNTCGTAACGGCCTCGCTCCATCGGTGCAAGTAAGTCCAAAAATCGAACAATATCTCGTTGCACATCAGGTGAGGCATTTTCTTGGATGAGCAATGAGGCCGATGTATGAAGAACTGACANTAGACACAACCCATCAGATATCCCNTGGTCTCCGACAAACTTTTCAACCTCACCTGTGATTGAATGCATCGAAAATCCATCCGTATCAACGATTAAATCANGAAAATATTGATTCACCNGGCAATCCTCATCAATGTTGTTTCACTAGATGTAGTAGTTTANACTGAGTTCGATCACAAGATGTTGTTATNANTTCGTGTCGCTAACAGGAGAGGGATATGATTGTTGTTTCATCACTGCTCGCTCTGATCTTCGGATTCAGCCTGGGGTTTGTGTTCGATAACGCGTTGATCTTGGTCGTTGTCGCCTGCNTCGCTCCCTGCTTCTTTTGGGTTTTTAAGCTCTACAGCCAATCGGCCAACGTCTCTGAGGCGATCCATTCGAACGGTCTCCCAGCCTCGATTTTCAAAAGTGAATTTGACGACGTTGAATTCACCGACGATCGAGAGCGATCTTCAAGGAAAAGAACTGTATCGGCATCCGTGGGTTACGTTGTNGGATTATTAGTCGGCGGATTGATCGCCCCGATTGTCTCGATCAATCTATGACGATGCGGCCACCGGGAAGTTTCCGACTTCGGTCACGTCCTGACAGTGATCCAAGGANACTTCCTCGAAGGTGACCCACCACTTAAAAGGATCATCGCCAAGGCCCATTCCGTATTCGCTCACTGCTTTCATCGCGGCAAACCGTTTTTTGTCGGAAGAAGCCATCTCCATAATNGATGGCCAACTAAACGCACGGATATCTTTTGGATTAAATGCATATCTTACTTTTNGAACTTCGGGATTNCCCATCGAATAGCAAAACGGCTGCTCAGTAAACCAAACNTATCGCCCACGGGCTTTATAATCTTTTTTGGTTGCTCGCCATTGATANCTCAATTCAGACGNNCGAGGCTGATTTAAGTGAAGTCCTGCTTCGATGAAGTATTCAAGCCTGCACCCTTCCAGCCCAATGAATCCAGAGGAATCAATTTCTTTCCGAATCGGCTCGTGCGTAAAATGATAAATCATCAAATTTCTTGTTTGAGCATATTAATTTCGCTTTTTAGGCTTTGAATATCCTCTTCACACTCTTTAATCCGGAGTTGTGCGAGTTGCTTGCGCTGCTCTTGGCCTGTCGCAGTCAAATGATATGTTTGCCCACGCTTGCCCTTAGATGTCGTGACGATGTTCGTCTCGAGAATACCCGCNCCAACAAGCGCCNGAATCGTCTGATTNGCAGTACCTAAACTNACGTCNACCTGTTCTGCCANCTCACGCTGTGANATCTCTTCTGNTTTTTNGATCACCCGCAAAAGATTNAATGCGCGTTCAGTCGATAGCCCCATTTCAATACCTCATTCATTCGNTTNATACCAATNATTGGTTGCAACTGTCGATTTTAAAGGGNANCNTCAAANTANGTNAAAATNNCTNTTTAACNNNNATGTCNTAGTGCTGTTAAGAATACTCGATAACCGCCCNAAACTCATCGTANTGCTANTNATCAGTGTATCAGTGGCGTTCGAGGTCCAGAGATACGTCATTTATCCAATCGAGAGTCTGTTGAATTTTGAAATCACNCAATACGCAAGCATNGTCTATTTACCTGCTGGGGTGATNTTTTTGTCCTTTTATTTGCTGCGTTGGTGGTTCTTGCCGGTCATTTTGATTGGACGAACCTACATCTCACTACAACTNGGCCCCGTAGAACTCATCCTAGAAATGATGATTTTCAATCTGGTCATCGGTTTTCTTTACCCGTTGTGGCTATATCTCCTCAACAACGCNAATTGGGACGTNTTTGGTGATGTCGATAAAAATCAATTAACCATCACCGGAGCCATGATTTTTGCATTGCTTCTNTCTTTCAGCACGGGAATCTTATCTGCGATCAATCAGACAGTGTCGGGCGTTGTGGCGCTGGATCAAGCACTGCAGTACACNTTGCATTTCATTATCGGNGATACGATTGGGACCGGNGTTATTCTNTTTTTGTTCTATCAGCTTCTTAAGCTGAATCTTAAATGGAGAAGACACAAAAATGGTTAATTCAACAATCGAAAGTCCCCGTTAAAAATATGTATCAAACGTCGGACCAATCCTGACAAAAAATCTCTCTGGCTTTAGATAAGTCGCGATTCAAACCCTCATACGACTGCATCAATTTAGTCGGTTGTTTATAACCACCCTCAGGATTGACCTAGAATCGACCAAACACTGCACCGTGTTGATCGACCATCAATGGGCCCTTCCGACTGCCAGACCATGGGCTCTGAACCTCCATATTTGCTTACTTGATTCCAAATACTCGTCTTCGAGTTTAATTGGCCATAAGGCCCATTTAAATTACAAACAGAATCTGGAACAGCCTGAATACAGCCCAAACATCCAAGGAATACCTGGTCCGAATACAGGAGAAGACGGCCAAATGCCGGGTAGGACTGAAACAGACAGGTCACTAAAATAGGGGCTTTGAGCCTCGCAGTCACAACACTTTCTCATCTTTACGGCACGAATAAAAAAGGGTCTCGCCCAGCATTTCATTCATCGGTTTATCCGTACTGACAAACTCGGTCGTTAGTTCTCCATTCAGCCTATCAAACATGAATGTCTCGAATGACACAGAGCTATTCTCAAGGCCCTCATTGTATTGAATGACTTTGGACCAAACGATAAATTGGTCAGACTGAAAATCCAGTGGTTGACGCTCTTCTATCCCACCGAAACTGGCTTCCTTGCGCTCAAGATCAATCGAAAGAGGAACCAGCATCTCAGTATCCTGAGATTTACATATCAAGTGGAAGGGAAACGCTAAACTCGCGCACGGAAGCCCGAAAGTGACAACGAACCAAAGCATGTTAATCGTAACATTCTTCACAAGTAATTATTCTCTCGCTTAACCTAACCGACTGGTCTCGACAGTGAACCGTATCACAAAGGCCAAGAATCAATTGTGGTTGTTACTCCACGGTAACGGA
Source organism: Gammaproteobacteria bacterium (assembly GCA_002705325.1). The sequence goes on from PAFS01000059.1 coordinate 9,384, forward strand.
CTTTGTTCCAACGACCGTCATAGATGTTTTGCCCTTTCATACAGTTGCTTATGATATTCAAAAAACTCACCATTAATTTTGTGCTTCTTCG
>PAFS01000060.1 GCA_002705325.1 Gammaproteobacteria bacterium
ACTGTCTAAGGACGATATCCTGAACGCGATCGCCGAAATGAGCGTGATGGACGTTGTTGAACTGGTTTCAGCAATGGAAGAAAAATTCGGTGTAACAGCAGCCGCTGCAGTCGCAGCAGCTCCTGTCGCGGCAGCTGGCGGTGACGCTGGCGCTGNTGCNGCAGCAGAGAAAGACGAGTTTGACGTTGTTCTCGCATCAGCTGGTGACAAGAAAGTGAACGTGATCAAGGTGGTTCGTAGCGTGACAGGTCTTGGCCTGAAAGAAGCGAAAGACCTCGTTGATGGCGCTCCTAACACNATCAAAGAAGGCGCGTCGAAAGACGAAGCTGAAGACATTAAGAAGCAGCTTGAAGAAGCAGGCGCATCTGTCGAGCTCAAGTAATGTCATCGATCCGTTATTGAACGGATCTGCAGATTGGCTGGTGGTTTCGACCACCGGCCTTTTTGCGCTTTAAACGATTAAGGTTTGCGAAAAGCGTCATTGTGCGCTTTTCGGAACCCTTAGGGGCACGAAATATAGTGCATCCGTGGTGGATGGACTTTCACACGTTGAGGAAGGCAAATGGCTTACTCGTACACAGCNAAAAAACGTATTCGGAAAGACTTTGGAACACTGCCATCGGTGATGGAAGTTCCGCAGCTTTTGGCAATTCAGCTTGATTCATATCGCGAGTTCTTAACTGGCGGTTCGATTGAAAGTACTGCACAATCAACTGGCCTTGAGGCTGCGTTTCAGTCGGTNTTTCCTATCCAATCGTTCTCGGGCAATGCCGAGCTCCAGTATGTGAGCTACCGCCTAGGCGAGCCTGTCTTTGACGTGAAAGAATGTATCCTTCGTGGTGATACATATGCAGCGCCACTGCGAGTGAAAGTCCGTTTGGTTCTTTTTGAGAAGGAAGGATCAAATAAGTCTGTTAAGGATATCAAAGAAGAAGAAGCGTACATGGGCGAAATCCCGCTCATGACTGACAACGGTACGTTCGTCATCAACGGGACTGAGCGCGTGATTGTGTCACAGCTCCATCGCTCACCTGGTGTGTTCTTTGAGCATGACAAAGGAAAAACTCATAGCTCCGGTAAGTTGCTCTACTCAGCGCGAATTATTCCCTACCGNGGTTCCTGGTTGGACTTTGAGTTCGATCCGAAAGACCAAGTGTTTGTTCGTATCGACCGTCGTCGGAAATTACCTGCGTCGATATTGCTCCGCGCAATGGAGATGTCAGATGAAGCCATTTTGAGTNACTTCTTTGAAACGACTGGATTCCGTTTCGATAAGACTGATGTGTTCATGACTCTGGTGTCTGATCGCCTCCGGGGTGAAACACTTGGTTTTGACATCGTGAATGCGAAAGGTGATGTGATTGTTGAGGCTGGCAAGCGAATCACAGCTCGCCACGTTCGCGAGCTGCAGAAGGCCAAGCTTGAGGAACTCAAAGTAGCGGATGAATACTTGGTTGGTAAGGTGCTCGCAAAGGACGTTGTCAATGAGGCCACGGGTGAGGTGATCGCTGCTGCCAACCAGCCTTTAGCGTTGGAGTCAGTCGACGCCATNCGCGAAGCGGGCGTAAAAACCATTGAGTGTATCTACACCAACGACTTGGATCGTGGTCCTTACATGTCAGATACNTTGGCNGCCGACTCCACATCGAATCGGATGGAAGCGCTNGTTGAAATTTATCGCATGATGCGTCCGGGCGAGCCACCAACCAAGGAAAGCGCTGAAAATCTATTTGAGAGTTTGTTCTTCTCTGCGGATCGATATGACCTGTCTTCAGTGGGTCGTATGAAATTTAATCGCCGCGTTGGGATACGGAAGCTCGATGGCGGAGATACTGAGCTTGGTGAAGGCATATTGTCACAAGACGATATCTTGGCAGTGATGAAGACCTTGATTGATATTCGTAACGGTGAAGGCGTGGTTGATGATATTGACCATCTNGGTAACCGCCGCGTACGGTCAGTCGGTGAAATGGCTGAGAATCAGTTCCGTGTTGGTTTGGTTCGTGTTGAGCGTGCTGTTCGTGAGCGTCTTGGACAAGCCGAAACAGAAGGTTTGATGCCNCGTGATTTGATTAACGCCAAGCCAGTTGCGGCCGCTGTGAAAGAGTTCTTCGGTTCGAGTCAGCTCTCGCAGTTCATGGATCAGAACAACCCACTGTCAGAAATTACGCACAAGCGTCGTGTTTCTGCGTTGGGACCTGGCGGCTTGACACGTGAGCGCGCAGGCTTCGAAGTTCGTGACGTACACCCAACGCATTACGGGCGNGTCTGTCCGATTGAAACGCCAGAAGGNCCAAACATTGGTTTGATCAACTCGTTGGCCACCTATGCNCGTACTAATCGGTATGGATTCCTTGAATCACCATATCGTCGCGTCGAAAACGGTAAAGTGACCGATGAAATTTTCTATCTGTCTGCGATCGAAGAATCAGACTTTGTCATTGCACAGGCGTCTGCACAGTTGAATGACAAAGGCGAGTTGNTTGAAGAGCTTGTGCCTGTGCGTCACTTGAATGAATTTGCAGTGATGCCGCCAGAGCGAGTCGATTATATGGACGTTTCACCACGTCAGGTTGTCTCTGTTGCTGCGGCACTGATTCCATTCCTTGAGCACGATGATGCGAACCGCGCTTTGATGGGATCAAACATGCAACGTCAGGCAGTGCCGACTTTAAAAGCGGAAAAGCCATTGGTTGGAACAGGCATGGAGCGCCATGTAGCTGTGGACTCGGGCGTTTGNATGATCGCTAACCGCGGTGGGGTCGTTGATTTCGTGGATGCGAAACGTATCGTTGTGAAAGTCAATACGGATGAAGTCGCAGCTGGCGCAGCTCCAGTCGATATCTACAACCTAACTAAATACACGCGTTCAAACCAGAATACCTGTATTAACCAGCGTCCAATCGTGCATGCAGGTGATGTTGTTGCGCGTGGCGACGTATTGGCAGACGGTCCATCGGTTGATACCGGTGAATTGGCTCTTGGTCAAAATATGCGTATCGCGTTTATGCCTTGGAATGGCTATAACTTTGAAGACTCGATTCTGATCTCTGAAAAAGTCGTCAAGGAAGAGCGCTTTACGACAGTCCATATTCAGGAATTCTCATGTGTCGCGCGCGATACAAAGCTGGGTTCTGAAGAGATCACCGCTGATATTCCAAACGTCGGTGAGAATGCACTCGCGAAGTTGGACGAAGTCGGCATTGTTTATATCGGCGCTGAGGTGAAGCCTGGTGACATCCTGGTTGGAAAGGTCACTCCAAAGGGAGAAACACAGTTGACGCCAGAGGAGAAACTCTTACGAGCGATCTTCGGTGAGAAAGCATCTGATGTGAAAGACACCTCTATGCGTGTTGGCACTGGTACAACTGGTACCGTGATCGATGTTCAGGTTTTCACGCGTGACGGCATCGAAAAAGATGCCCGTGCGAAGCAGATCGAAGAAGAGCAACTCGATGAGTACCGCAAGGATCTCAACGAGGAGTATCGGATTGTTTCAGAGGCGACTTTCGGTCACCTCGCGAAGCAGTTCGAAGGTNAGAAAGTCGCGGGTGCGCCTGGTCTGAAGAAGGGCGATACGCTGACAGCTGACTACCTCGCGAACCTCTCTGAAGACGAATGGTTCAAGGTGAAGATGGCTGATGATGCACAAAATGCATTAATCGCTGAAGCTGAGAAATCATTGAAAGAGCGTCGCAAAGAGCTTGATGAAGCCTTCGAAGTGAAGAAGAAAAAGCTGACTCAAGGCGATGATCTGGCTCCTGGTGTCTTGAAAATCGTGAAGGTGTACGTTGCTGTCAAGCGTCGTATTCAGCCCGGTGACAAGATGGCAGGTCGTCACGGTAACAAGGGTGTGATCTCGGTGATCATGCCTGAAGAAGATATGCCATTCGATGAAAATGGGGATCCGGTCGATATCGTATTGAACCCACTAGGTGTTCCAAGTCGTATGAACGTCGGACAGGTCCTTGAGATGCACTTGGGTATGGCAGCTAAAGGTCTTGGCGATCGAATCAATGAGATGCTCAAGCAGCAGGCGAAAGTGAAAGATGTTCGCGATTTCCTTGATCAGGTTTACAACAAGATTGGTGGAAACCAGGAAGATCTCGGATCATTGTCTGATGATGAAATCATCGCTCTATCGAACAATCTGGTTGATGGTGTGCCATTCGCGACGCCGGCATTCGATGGTGCGAAAGAAGCGCAGATTAAAGGTCTTCTTGAGCTCGCAGGTATGCCGGAGTCAGGGCAATTCGCNCTGTATGACGGTAGAACTGGTGAGGCATTCGAGCGTCCAGTCACTGTCGGTTACATGTACATGTTGAAGCTGAATCACTTGGTTGATGACAAGATGCATGCGCGATCAACGGGTTCATACTCGCTTGTCACGCAGCAGCCACTGGGTGGTAAGGCTCAGTTTGGCGGTCAGCGCTTCGGTGAAATGGAAGTGTGGGCGCTGGAAGCATATGGCGCGGCTTACACCCTGCAGGAAATGTTGACTGTGAAGTCGGACGACGTGAATGGTCGTACGCGGATGTACAAAAATATCGTCGATGGCGACCACCGCATGGAACCTGGTATGCCGGAATCATTCAACGTACTGGTCAAGGAGATCCGTTCACTCGGTATCTCTGTTGAGCTGGAAAACGAGTAAGTCGGTAGGAATTGGAGATTTAAAGCAATGAAAGATTTGTTAAACCTGTTAAAGAGCCAGGGACCATCCGCCGACTTCGATCGGATTCGCATTGGTCTCTCGTCGCCTGAAGAGATTCGTTCGTGGTCTTTCGGTGAAGTGAAAAAGCCAGAAACGATTAACTATCGGACGTTTAAGCCTGAGCGTGATGGTTTGTTCTGTGCGCGCATTTTCGGCCCGGTCAAAGACTATGAGTGTCTGTGCGGTAAGTACAAGCGTTTGAAGCACCGTGGTGTTGTGTGTGAAAAGTGTGGCGTTGAAGTCACTCAAACAAAGGTGCGTCGTGAGCGGATGGGTCACATCGAGCTTGCAAGTCCTGTGTGTCACATTTGGTTCTTGAAATCGTTGCCATCGCGGATCGGCTTGTTACTCGATATGACGCTGCGTGATATCGAGCGCATCCTGTACTTCGAAACATATGTTGTTGTTGATCCAGGTATGACCCCACTCGAGCGTGGTCAGCTATTGTCAGATGAGCAGTATTTCGAAGCGTTTGAAGAGTACCAGGATGATTTTACCGCCATGATGGGTGCTGAAGCGATTCGTGCGCTGATGATGGATATGGATCTCGATGATGAAATCGCGACCATGCGTGAAGAGATTCCAAATACGAACTCTGAAACAAAGCTGAAGAAGCTCTCGAAGCGTTTGAAGTTGCTTGAGTCGTTCCGTGACAGTGGTAANAAACCAGAGTGGATGATTATGGAGGTGCTTCCCGTGCTTCCACCAGATCTCCGTCCATTAGTTCCTTTGGATGGTGGTCGTTTCGCAACGTCTGACCTGAACGATTTGTATCGTCGTGTTATCAACCGAAATAATCGNTTGAAGCGTCTCCTTGANCTNCGCGCTCCGGACATTATCGTTCGTAACGAGAAGCGGATGCTGCAAGAATCGGTTGATGCATTGCTTGATAATGGCCGTCGCGGACGTGCAATCACTGGTTCAAACAAGCGTCCACTGAAGTCGCTTGCTGACATGATTAAAGGTAAGCAGGGTCGTTTCCGCCAGAACCTGCTTGGTAAGCGTGTGGATTACTCTGGTCGTTCGGTGATCGTTGTTGGTCCTTACTTGAAACTGCATCAGTGTGGTCTTCCTAAGAAGATGGCGCTTGAGCTATTTAAGCCGTTCATTTACGCCAAGCTTGAAGCACGTGGTCTTGCGACAACAATTAAAGGTGCGAAGAAAATGGTTGAGCGTGAGACCCCAGAAGTTTGGGATATCCTGGCTGAAGTGATTCGTGAGCATCCAGTTCTTTTGAACCGGGCGCCAACGCTTCACCGTTTGGGTATTCAAGCGTTCGAACCGCTGCTGATTGAAGGCAAAGCGATTCAGCTTCATCCACTTGTATGTGCGGCTTACAACGCCGACTTCGACGGTGACCAGATGGCTGTTCACTTGCCATTGACGCTCGAAGCACAGCTTGAAGCACGTGCGCTGATGATGTCCACGAACAACGTTCTGTCGCCTGCGAACGGTGAGCCAATCATCGTTCCTTCCCAAGACGTTGTTTTGGGTCTGTATTACATGACGCGTCATCGCATCAATGCCAAAGGTGAAGGCATGGTGTTCGCTGATACAGATGAAGTTCTACGGGCTTACGGTGCGCGTAAGGTTGATTTACAGGCTCAGATTAAAGTTCGGATTGATGAAACGATCATCGATCCAGACGGTAACAGTGCCTCAGAAACACGGATTGTTGAGACGACGGTCGGTCGTGCAATTCTGTTCTCCATTGTGCCAACTGGTTTGCCTTTCTCCTTGGTTGATCAAAACATGACGAAGAAGGCGATTTCTCGCTTGATTAACTCGTGTTATCGCCGTGTGGGTCTGAAAGACACAGTGATTTTCGCTGACCAACTGATGTACATGGGCTTCAGTTATGCAACGCGTTCTGGTTCCTCGATCGGCGTCAATGATTTCGAGATTCCCGGAGAGAAAGCGCAGATCATCGGTGAAGCCGAAGCGCAGGTGAAAGAGATTGAAGATCAGTTCGCTTCAGGTCTTGTCACTCAAGGNGAAAAGTACAACAAAGTCATCGATATCTGGGCGCGAGCGAATGACCTCGTCGCGAAGAAGATGATGGAGCGGATCGGTAAAGAAGAGACTGTCGATGCTGAAGGCAAGACGGTNCAACAAGATTCCTTCAACTCAGTCTTTATGATGGCCGACTCAGGTGCTCGAGGCTCAGCTGCACAGATTCGTCAGCTCGCTGGTATGCGTGGCCTNATGGCGAAGCCAGACGGCTCGATCATTGAGACACCAATTACTGCGAACTTCCGTGAAGGTCTGTCAGTACTGCAGTACTTCATTTCGACACACNGTGCGCGTAAAGGTTTGGCCGATACCGCACTGAAGACAGCGAACTCAGGTTACTTGACTCGTCGACTCGTTGACGTCGCTCAGGATCTTGTGATNACAGATCANGATTGTGGAACTAAAGAAGGTCTTCGCATGACGCCCCTCATTGAAGGCGGTGATGTTGTTGTNCCTCTCGCGGGCCGAATTCTTGGTCGAGTAGTCGCGCAAGACGTTGTAAAACCTGGCACGGATGAACTTGTCCTTGAGGCCGGGACGTTGATTGACGAGCAGCTCGCGGAGCAAATCGAAGGGTGGGGTGTGGACGAAGTGATGGTTCGTTCACCCATCACTTGTGAAGTCCGTCATGGTGTGTGCTCGAAGTGTTACGGACGTGACCTTGGTCGCGGACATTTGGTGAATGTTGGTGAAGCTGTCGGTGTAATCGCGGCTCAATCAATCGGTGAACCAGGTACACAGTTGACGATGCGTACATTCCACATTGGTGGTGCTGCGAGCCGAGCATCTGCTGCTGATCGTATCGATGTGAAGCATGGCGGAACGGTGCGCTTACACAACCTNAAGTGGGTTGAGCGTTCAAACGGTGACTTGGTCGCTGTGTCGCGCTCGGGTGCGTTGAGNATTGCCGATGAGCATGGCCGTGAACGCGAATGGTATAAGTTGCCTTATGGTGCTGTGATCAGCGTGCAAGAAGGCNCAACGGTCGATGCCGGTGCTGTAGTTGCAACNTGGGATCCGCATACGCACCCGATTATTGCTGATCGTGCAGGTATTGTTCGTTACCAGGCATTTGAAGACGGTATTACTGTGAAGCGTCAGGTGGATGAACTCACTGGCCTTGCAAACTACGAAATCATCGATGAGAAAGATCGTCCTGCTGCGGGTAAAGACCTTAAGCCAGGTATCTTCCTCTACGCTGAGGGCGCTGCGATCACCGACGAACCGATTGCTCACTTCTTGTTACCGGGCGGTGCACTGGTCTCAATTGAAGACGGAACAAATATCGAAGCAGGTTCAGTGGTCGCGCGTATTCCGCAGGAATCATCGAAGACTCGAGATATTACTGGTGGTCTCCCACGTGTTGCTGACTTGTTCGAAGCGCGNAAGCCCAAGGAGTCATCGATCCTNGCNGANATTTCAGGACACGTCTCATTTGGTAAAGAGACCAAGGGCAAAGTACGTCTTGTGATCACTCCAGAAGATGGAACTGATCCCGTTGAAATCCTNATACCGAAATGGCGTCAGCTCAACGTCTTCGATGGCGAACAAGTACAGAAGGGTGAGGTGATCTCTGATGGTCCTTCAAACCCNCATGATATTTTGCGTCTNTTGGGTGTGTCTGAGCTTGCGAANTACATCACCAACGAGATTCAGGATGTCTATCGTCTCCANGGTGTNGGNATTAACGATAAGCANATTGAAGTGATCATTCGCCAGATGCTNCGCAAGGTTGAGNTCAGCCANGTGGGTGACTCGTCATTCATTGCAGGTGATCAAGTGGAATACACGCAGGTCCTCGAGGAAAACGATCGTCTCCGTGGTGACGGAAAGATTGAAGCGCGCTACGAGCGTCAACTGTTGGGTATTACCAAAGCGTCATTGGCGACGGAATCCTTTATTTCTGCCGCATCGTTCCAGGAGACAACACGCGTTCTGACTGAAGCAGCCGTGACAGGTAAAGCCGATAGTTTGCGTGGTCTGAAAGAGAACGTCGTTGTGGGTCGTTTGATCCCCGCGGGCACTGGTCTGGCATATCACGCAGAGCGTAAGCGTAAGCGTGCAGAAGCTGGAGAAGAAACACGTGTTTCTGCTGCTGAGGTCGCGGAGGCATTGAGTCGAGAGATCGCTGAGATTGAATCTCAGGGACAGGAGGCGGCGGAGTAATTTCCGCCTCACTTGACTGTAGCTTTGGGCGCGCCTAGAATCGCGCCCTATTTTTTGCAATGGACTAGGGAGTTTGCCAATGGCAACTATTAATCAGCTTGTTCGCAAGTCACGTAAACGTAAGGTCGTCAAAACCGACGTTCCTGCGTTGCAGGCTTGTCCACAGCGTCGCGGTGTGTGTACTCGTGTGTATACAACCACACCAAAGAAGCCGAACTCAGCGCTTCGTAAGGTGTGCCGTGTGCGGCTGACCAACGGATACGAAGTATCATCGTACATCGGTGGTGAGGGTCACAACTTGCAGGAACACTCAGTTGTGCTGATCCGTGGTGGGCGAGTCAAGGATTTGCCAGGTGTGCGTTATCACACCGTCCGCGGCGCATTGGATACCGCTGGTGTGAACGATCGTAAGCAAGGTCGTTCAAAGTATGGTGCGAAGCGGCCTAAGAGCTAAATCGAAACCAACAATTCATTAAACTGTAATCATTAATACAGAGCATGATGCGCCATGCTCAGTAAGGCCGGGCCAGAGTCCCGGAATGACCTGAAGAAAAGGAAAATACAATGCCAAGACGTCGCGTCCCCGTAAAACGTGAAATTTTGCCGGATCCAAAGTTCGGCGATCAGTTACTTGCTAAGTTCATCAACCACGTAATGGAAAGTGGAAAGAAGTCTATTGCCGAATCCATCGTTTATGGAGCGCTTGATCGCGTTCTGGAAAAGAACGGTGGGGATCCACTTGAAGTATTTAATCAGGCGCTCGAGAACATCGCGCCAATGGTCGAGGTAAAGTCTCGCCGTGTTGGTGGTGCAACGTATCAGGTGCCTGTTGAAGTACGCCCAAGCCGTCGCACAGCTTTGGCGATGCGGTGGTTAGTCGAGTACGCACGAAAGCGTGGCGAGAAGTCGATGCAGGCTCGTCTTGCAGGAGAAATCCTCGACGCGGTTGAGCAACGTGGCGCTGCGGTGAAAAAACGTGAAGACGTTCATCGCATGGCTGAGGCCAACAAAGCATTCTCGCATTTCCGTTTTTAATTGAATGATGGCCGGATCAGCCGGCTCTTTGGAGACTAACAGTGGCACGTACCACCCCAATTAACCGTTATCGCAATATCGGCATCTGCGCACACGTTGATGCTGGTAAAACAACAACGACAGAACGCGTTCTGTTCTACACCGGCGTGAATCACAAAATTGGCGAAGTTCACGATGGTGCGGCAACCATGGACTGGATGGCGCAGGAGCAGGAGCGTGGTATCACAATTACGTCGGCTGCCACGACTACCTTCTGGCAAGGGATGGATCAGCAGTTTGATAAGTACCGTGTCAATATCATCGATACACCGGGTCACGTTGACTTCACGATTGAAGTTGAGCGTTCGATGCGTGTTCTTGATGGTGCGGTCGTTGTATTCTGCGCGGCATCAGGTGTTGAGCCACAGTCTGAGACGGTTTGGCGGCAGGCTGACAAATATGGCGTTCCACGGATTTGTTTTGTCAACAAGATGGACCGTGACGGTGCTGATTTTATCCGCGTCGTGAATCAGGTTCGTGATCGTTTAGGTGCGACTGCTGTGCCTATCCAGTGTGCAGTTGGTGCGGAAAAAGATTTCAAGGGCGTTGTCGATCTCGTAAAAAACAAGTTCATCGCTTGGAACGAAGACGACATGGGTACAACCTTCACATACGAAGAAGTACCTGCTGATGTTGCTGATCAAGTGGCATCGCTCCGTGAAGAAATGATTGAAGCTGCTGCTGAAGCAAACGAAGAGGTGATGGATAAGTATCTGGAAGGCGGCGAGCTTTCAGAGACTGAAATCAAAGCTGGCTTGCGTCAGCGGACCTTGGCTCGCGAAATCGTTCCTTGTCTTTGCGGTACAGCATTCAAGAACAAAGGTGTTCAAGCAATGCTTGACGCTGTGGTTGATTACTTGCCAGCTCCAGATGAAGTTGAAGCGATTCGCGGCATCAAGGATGACGAAACTGAAGATACCCGCCCTGCAGACGATAATGCACCCTTTGCTGCACTGGCATTCAAGATTGCAACCGACCCCTTTGTTGGCACCTTAACTTTTTTCCGTGTGTATTCTGGCGTTCTCAACGGCGGAGACTCTGTTCTGAACTCAGTTCGAGGAAAGAAAGAGCGTGTTGGTCGTATGGTTCAGATGCATGCGAATACGCGTGAAGAGATCAAAGAAGTACGTGCTGGTGATATTGCGGCTGCCGTCGGTCTGAAGGATGTGACGACCGGTGACACGCTGTGCGATGTCCGTAATCCAATCATCCTCGAGCGGATGGAATTTCCGGAGCCTGTGATTTCTCTTTCTGTCGAGCCAAAGTCAAAGCCTGATCAAGAGAAGATGGGCGTTGCACTTGGAAAGCTTGCGCAGGAAGATCCGTCGTTCCGCGTCAAGACTGACGAAGAAACCGGCCAAACGATCATTTCTGGTATGGGTGAACTTCACCTCGATATCATCGTTGATCGGATGCGTCGTGAATTCTCGGTCGAGTGTAACGTGGGTGCGCCTCAGGTGTCTTATCGTGAATGCATTCGTAAGTCGGTTGAAGTCGAAGGAAAGTTCGTTCGTCAATCGGGTGGTCGCGGTCAGTATGGTCACGTGGTTGTGCGTATTGAGCCGCTCCCATTGGACGGCGAGCAGAATTTCGAATTCGTCAACGAAATCGTCGGTGGTGTGGTTCCTAAGGAATATATCCCAGCTGTATCGAAAGGTATCGAAGAGCAGATGAACAATGGTGTATTGGCAGGGTTTCCGCTACTGGGCGTGAAAGCAACTCTGTACGATGGATCGTTCCACGAAGTTGACTCGAACGAAATGGCTTTCAAGATCGCGGGTTCAATGGCAATGAAGAAAGGCGCGCTTGATGCGAACCCTGCATTGCTCGAACCAATCATGAAAGTCGAGGTCGTGACCCCTGAAGAAAACATGGGTGACGTCATTGGTGATCTTAATCGTCGTCGTGGTCTTGTTCAGGGTATGGACGATGGTGTGGGTGGTGTGAAACTTGTTCGCGCCGAAGTTCCGCTTGCGGAAATGTTTGGATACGCAACAGACCTCCGTGGTTTCACACAGGGTCGCGCATCT
>PAFS01000061.1 GCA_002705325.1 Gammaproteobacteria bacterium
ATGTTTATGCTGGATACCTACGCACACAAAGATGTGGTGTTGATGGAATGGGATCGAGCGGATGATATTGATGTTTATTTTGAGGCGAAGATCTATGAATACGAGAAAGATCCTGCGTGGTTTTCCCGGTCAAATGCTGTCACAGGAAGCCGTGTAGAGATTGAGAACGGTTCGTATTTCGTTTTAAAAGGAAATACCGTTGAACTTCATGGATGGCCGGGTCTCGAGGCACCATTAATTTTTGGTCGTTACGCTGACGGTCGTCCTCGAATTTTGGGATATGAAAACGGACGGGATGCGCTTCCTGACTGGATTCGTTGGACAGAGAACAAGATCGAAGTTCGTCCAGACCTCTACACGCGGCTCCAAGTATTCGGGCGTAAAGCGGAGATACATCGTTATTCGCTGGGCTGGAAGTATTTTTGGTTTGACTTCAGAAGCCCGTTAGCCGACGTGTCATTCTTTGACGCAATCGGGTTGATGTTTTCGAGTGACCGTGTCGACCCAAAACTGTCCAACGCTTCTCTCGTTTTGAATGAGATTTGGTACAACGAAATTTGGTTCCATATGGAGATTATGGTGGCCATGCTTGAAACACTTTTGATGGCTCTGTTGGGGACCTTTTTTGCGGCTCTGCTTGGATTGCCGTTAGCGTTTCTGGCGGCTCAAAATATCACTCCATTTGAGGCGGTGCGCTTCGGATTACGACGGTTGTTCGATCTCCTGAGGGGGATCGATATGCTGATTTGGAGTTTGATCTTCCTTCGTGCTTTTGGTCCAGGACTCTTCACGGGCGCGTTTGCGATTGCATTTACTGACACAGGGACGCTAGGGAAACTGATGTCAGAAGCGATTGAAAATGCAGACTCCAAGCAACAGGAGGGTATCCGCTCAACGGGCGCTAGGAAGACCTTGCAGCATCGGTTTGGAATATTGCCCCAAATCATGCCGATTTTTATTTCGCAAACGCTCTACTACTTTGAGTCGAACGTTCGCGGTGCCGTGATCATTGGAGCGATGGGTGCGGGCGGAATTGGCCTGCAGTTCTTAGGTGCTATGCAGACGGGTTCAGATTTTGAGAACGTTGCATACATGGCCATCTTGGTTCTCTTGATGGTGATTTTTATCGATAAAATGTCAGCTCGTCTTCGACGGGTTCTGATTGGATTGGTCTAGGAGGATTCACTATGAAACATTTTTTGGTCGCCATAACTGTCTGCGTTTTAACGAATCTGTCTTTCGCGACAACAAACTTTCAGCAAGGTGCAGGAAACGCCGTTAGTTCAAATGCCGATGACACATTTCAAAAACTGATTGATGCCTGCGGTGATGTATCCATTTTAGGTTTACGTGCGCGTGCACGTCTTGAGATGAATCGTGCCACACCAGACGACCAATCGAAGATTGTTGAAATGATGGATCAAGCGATGGCGACTTGCGGATCTGGCGACATCGAAAAAGCGGCTGCACAGATGAATGAGGCCATTGCTTTTGGTAAAGCAAGCGTCACAGAAAACTTCGGAACAGATGCGTCGTCAACAACACCAGTTCAACCGTCCGAGTCAGTCGAACCGAAAGAGGATCAAGGCCCTCCAATGGCCTTGATCATTATCGGACTCGTGATCATCGCCGGGATCGTGGTAATGATCCGCCGTAAGAAATCGGACGATGATGATTAAAAAAAATATCTTATTCCTCTGCAGTGGAAACTACTTCAGAAGCCGCTTTGCAGAGCTGTGGTTTAACCATGAGGCAGAAAGCCGTCAGTTAGCGTGGTATGCAACGAGCGCGGGGCTCCTGATGGAAAATGAGAATCAAGGCAATATCTCGGAATACACCCGTACCTTTGCGCATGCGCGTGGTTGGATTGTTCCAGATCGTCCGCCAATTGCCGCATCGAAAACCTTATTCGATGATGCCGAGCATGTGATTGCCCTGAAAGAGGCNGAGCACCGTCAGCCGATCGAATTACGCTTTCCGGAATATATGGACAAAGTCACGTTTTGGTCGATCCATGATGAAGACGTGATGAAACCGAGCGACATACTTCCGTTACTTGAGTCNCAGTTGATNCAATTGACCGACACACTTGATTAGCAAGTGACGCAACGTAAAGCACCCGTTCACCGTCTGGGTCTATCGCAAATTTTGGCCTATGGGCTCCTCTTCTATTCGTTTGCGTCGATCAAAGATTCGCTTGCACTCCATGTGGGTGTATCCGACTCAGCAATTATTACGGCTTTGTCTGTCGCCCTCTTCATCGAAGCACTTCTGGCCCCGGCTGTCGGTCAGTTAGTTGACCGCCTGGGAGCACTCACAGTTTTGCGTGCTGGCCTCGTCATTGGTGGGGTCGGATATGCCATGCTGACGCTTATCCCGACCATCGAGTGGGTCTGGCTGAGTATTGGTCTTGTGACGCTCGGACATGCACTCGGGACGTATACGGTCGCTTTCGCTGTTCCTGTACAATTTGATGAAAAAAGCGCCCGACGGAAAATCTCAATCATTACATTTTATGGCGGAGTGGCGAGCTCACTGGTGTGGCTCACACAGTCGGCTTTGCTTCCCACGATTGGGCTACGATACACAACTTTCCTCGGCGGTGGACTACTGATGCTGATGGGCGCCTTGGTCTTGCGCATGAAGACAGCCGACCGCCCTCCGAAAGTTAGCAACGTTAAACCCTTCCGATGGTCTTTATTGACGCGTGATGAAAAAAAAGCGATTGTCTTACTCGCGACGAGTGGAGCGGTGGATTACATCAACTTTACAGGATTAACACTTCTGTTCATCACTTGGTTCACCTACCAAGACTTTGGTGTCTACGCTGTATTGCTAGCATCGATCTACGGTCCCTTCCAAGTCGCAGGACGTGTTTTTGAAATGCGCTACGCCAGTCAATTCGATGCCCGCGTTAACTGTTTAGTCGCAATGACAGTGGTCGCAATTTCTCAGTTGTTCATTCTGTCTGACTCGATCGTAATGGTTGCTGTTGGAATGGCTATTTTCGGGATGGCTAATGGCATTATCACAGTCACGTTTGGCTACGTTCCAAACTTATATTTTCGATCTGCCGTTTTTGGACGAGCCAAGGGTTGGATCGCGACACCAAAAGCAATCGGCAGTGCGCTTGGACCCGCATTTGTTTTGATGCTTTTTCAATTGCTCGAAGCGCAAGTATTTTTTGTCACCATTGCACTCTCTGTCGTTGCCGCTTTTCTGTTTTCAGGTCTATTAAAGCTCGCAATACGACACGATTTGGAGTCTGCTGCGTGAATATCAGACCGTTTAGAGCCCAAGATCAGGATGCTGTCATCAATCTGTGGGAACGCGCGCAACTTGCGAGACCCTGGAACGATCCCATCGAAGATATCGTAAGAAAGGTGGCCTATCAGCCTGATTTATTCGTGTTGGGTGAATACAACAACCAACTCGTTGCGACAGCGATGATTGAATACGACGGGCACTGTGGAACGCTTTTTTATTTTGCCATCGACGCAGACTACCAAGGTCATGGGCTTGGTCAAAAACTTCTCAATTATGCTGATTGTATTCTCACCGAACTCGGGTGCCCCAAACTCAATATTCTCGTCAGATCTGAAAACAAAGAAGGAGCTCAATTCTATACAAAAGCGGGTTTTCAACAGGATTTGGCAGCGAGTTTCGGAAAGCGTTCGATTCCGAATCACTGACGACAGGCCTAGCATCATCAAGCTAAATCTCGATTGTCATCATTGTGAAACAAAAACGTCATATAAAGCTAAAAACCATTGAGGATGCTATGACGACTCCAAACACTATTGCGATTGTGACAGATGCCTGGTTCCCGCAAGTCAATGGAGTCGTCCGAACGCTCTCCAGAACCAAGGAGGAGCTTGAGAGACGCGGACATCGCGTTGAAGTCATCAGTCCAGAAGGTTACCGTTCCGTTCCCTGCCCAACCTATCCTGAGATACGCCTTGCGCTTTTTGCAGCTCGGTCGGTTAAAAAACGACTCACCGCACTGAAGCCTGATGCTGTTCACATCGCGACTGAAGGTCCGCTAGGTTTAGCCGCCAGGCGTTGGTGTCGACGCAATCACTTACCCTTCACAACAAGCTATCACACGCGCTTCCCGGAGTATGTCAGGCTCCGAGTACCGATCCCTGTCAGTTTGTCTTATGCTTTCCTCAAATGGTTTCACGGACCAGCACACCGGATGTTGGTTGCAACTCAGTCGATGGAAAATGAACTCATTGAGTGGGGGTTTTCAAATATCGGTCGCTGGTCCCGCGGCGTCGATCTCGAATTATTCCAAATCAAACCTGATCGAGAGACACCAAAGACTCCAGTTCTTTTATATGTTGGGCGAGTCGCACCGGAAAAAAATATTGGTGCGTTCTTAGATACGCCATGTGAGGGAGTCAAACGCGTTGTCGGCGGTGGTCCTGAGCTTGATCAATTGAAAGCGAAATATCCGGATGTCGAATTTGTCGGATATAAGCACGGTGAAGAGCTTGCCGCCTGTATGCGTGATGCCGATTGTTTTGTCTTCCCGTCACTCACCGATACCTTCGGTCTCGTGATTCTTGAATCACTGGCCTCCGGAGTCCCAGTTGCTGCATATCCCGCACCAGGACCGATTGATCTGATTCAAAATGGGAAAAACGGCTGGATCGCTCAGGATCTTGGTGAATCAATTCGTGAAGCGTTGAAAGTTGATCGAAATGCCTGTCGCGCGTTTGCTGAGACATTTTCTTGGGAACGATGTACTGATCAATTTGCATCGCAGCTGAAGCCCACGCCGCAAGCACTTCTTGATCAAGCAGTGTCATAAAAAGTTCATCAAAACGACACAAAGACGTCACCTCTGCTTCATACCCTTAGCGCATGAGTGACTAGGGGAATCTCATGCAGAGACCAGGGTGGACGCAATTCTTTCATCGCCTCGATCGGGTAGAGAGACCATTATGTACGCTCGCGAATGCCCTCGCGGACATCCCTTCGATCCATCGGACATTTGAATGGTTCTCAAAGCTCGGTGATGGACCTGCCTGGGTAGTACTGTTTGTCGCCATCGGTCTCACCACACCAGAGGCCGGCAATCTTCCGGCTGTATTGATCGGTGCGTGTGCGTTCAACCTCGGGTTATACAAGTTAATTAAAGGCCAGACGCTAAGAAATCGGCCCTGCACAACATGGGAGGCCATTAACCCAAAAACACCACCACTCGATCACTACAGTTTCCCGAGTGGTCACACGCTCCACGCAGTCACCATTACCCTGATCGTGTTACCTGTGCTTCCGCTGTTGGGTCTTCTATTAATTCCAATTACTGTGATGATCATGCTGTCTCGAATAATTCTCGGGCTGCATTATCCGAGTGATGTCTTAATCGCAACAGCAATTGGTTGGGTTGTTGCTTCAGCGGCTGGCAGTCTCTTCGCACTGTAGTCGACGTTTGTCCCACCAAAACAAGAGCGGTGCAAGCACTTGGTTATACATCACAACTGCCAAGTGATAGATACCTGGGACGGCAACCAACCGTCCCAACGAACGATAGATCGGCATCTGCGCCCAGAGAGCAAGAAACGCATCAACACCGACTTTCACTTGCCCATCTATCGTGCGCACATGGAGCCGCTTCTTTGCATCGGTGACGGATAAGCCTGCAGATTGAAGCATCGGCCCTTTCTCTGAAATCTTTTCAAACTCCAGATCAATGCCGCGATTCACGCACAATGCCCGGTAGTGTTCGATCTCAAATGAACAAACCGGGCATTGATCATTGTATAAAACAGTCAGTCGTTTCATCATTCAGATGTGGGGAGCGGCCGTTCGTTTTACAAGTTAGAGAGTCACTCGATAATCAGCCGGAAAGTATTGATTAATCGCTTATATCTGGATCACTTCATTAACAGGACTGATTGGATCTCGATTAATACGCTGATCGATGATTCACTTTGGGCCACATTTAGCAGTGGTCAGCTTGTATTGTTGGTACCTAAAAGTCATCCTTTAACAAAGGAGATCGATTTGAAAACACCTGTCTACGGACTCACAGGCGGCATTGCTTCCGGCAAAAGCACGGTACTTGAGCAATTCGCTGCACTTGGTATCGAAACCCTTGATACCGATCAACTTGCACGTGATGTCATCGCTCAAGAGACTTCCGGGGCTTCACAATTAGAAACCGCGATTGGGTCAGCATACTTTCGAGATGGATGTTTAGATCGTGCACGCTTACGCTCAGATATGTACCAATCCGNTGCACTGAAAAAGACAGTTGAAGCGATCATCCATCCGCTGGTTCGCAATGCTGTCGATCAATGGCTCAANCAACAATCACGNTCGNCTTATCGAATTTTGTGCTCACCGCTTTTAATCGAAACCAATCAGCACGAGATGCTTGATGGAGTCATCGTGATTGATGCACCAGAAAGCGAACAGCTGAAACGCGGCACAGAACGAGACGCAAAGTCAAAACANACTATTCANAACATCATCGACGCTCAAATTTCGCGGCAGGCGAGACTCGGTCACGCATCCTTTGTGATCGATAACTCTGGTGGTTTAGACTACCTCACTCAACAAATCCAAACCCTACACGAGAAACTGAATCNTGACTGGTGACAAAGGCCATATCGTCGCTTGNCCGACCTGCAAACANGANACACGTTATCACGCAGATAATCCGTTTCGCCCGTTTTGTTCAGAACGTTGCTGCTTGATCGATTTAGGCGAATGGGCCGAAGAGGGACATCGAATTCCAGGACAACCTGNCCCCCCTGAATTCAACAATCCAGACATCGATACTCACTGAAAACCCCGAATTCCCGCAACCCCAAAACCGGCGTGCTCAGTCACTATNGATTGATCCTCTCGTGTCATACCGCCCAACGCATACACTGGTACACCCACACTGCGTGCAAGTTGTGAAAACCGCTCCCACCCGAGTGGCTGCATATCACCGTGACTTNGTGTCTCGCGCACCGGGGAGATCAGAAGCGCATCAGAAGGCCACATGCGCTTTCTTTCGATATCCCGTTCATGACGAATCCCCGCAGTGATTGGCCAAGGGTCATTGAGTTGCTCCAGTTGATCGAGCGCATCGGCCAAATGATCAGTTTTTCGTAAATGCACACCACATCCGGATCGAAAACAAAGGAGTTGATCCAGTGTCAGAATCACCTGGTGTCCGCAACTGAGCGCAGTATCAATTGCAGTGTCAAGCTCAACACCTGGCAGCAATCCACGAAAATACAGGAGACACCGATTCTCAGTCTGTNTNCCCCACATCACTGGTTCAACCATCANNGATGGATCATANATACGNAGCATTCTTGGCAGACCGATCGCACGAACGATCGCATCATTCGCTTTTGGAAATTGAAGNGTCTTCACAGCGTCAGCAGAAAACCATTGCACCGNTTGGCCCTCAAGACCTCGAGGTTCGCCTTCAAAGACAAACACTTCATACACCCAGAGGCGGATTGCTTTNNCACCATAATCCCATGGGATTTGAAANATAAACTCTGCATCTTGCAGGCGAATCCCGAGCTCTTCTTCAAGCTCCCGGTTCAAACAGGATTTTGGGTCTTCNCCAGTTTCAAACTTTCCGCCAGGAAANTCCCAGAGACCACCTTGATGCGCACTTTGATGACGTTTTGANAGAAGGATTTGTCCATCACGCCAGATCAGCGCACAGGCAACCTGGATTTCAGGTNCGGTATTCGGCATTGATCCGAACATACTCTTTNGTGAGATCGCAGGTCATGACTCGACAATACCCTGATCCAACACCCATCGAAATCCGAATNTCGATATCGACAGGATTCATTGCCGCTTGACCTGCTTCTTCCGTGTACNNGGGATGACGACCACCGTTTTCGACGATCTGTATGTCATTAATCCACACATTCACACGATCGATCGNAATCTGCGNAATTGGCGCCCGTCCNACAGCTGCAACAATNCGACCCCAATTCGGATCCGATGCGGCTAACGCAGTTTTGACCAAGGGCGACAGCGCCACTGTATTTGCAATGGCATGCGCATCTTGGTCACTGCTTGCAGCCTCNCAGATCACCCGAACAAATTTGGTTGCACCTTCGCCATCNCGCGCCAACATTTCGGCAAGGTCATCTGCCAGTGCCGATAACGCGCTCGCAAAAATCTGTGCTTCAGAACTCGCCGGATCACAAATAGTCTCGTGACCTGCCATCTGAGTCGCAACAATCGCGCAGGCGTCATTTGTTGAGGTATCGCCATCGACCGTGACGCAGTTAAAACTNTGGTTCACTGCATGTCCAAGCAGTATTTGTAAGCACTCAGCGGTCATCGCAACATCCGATGCAATCAGACCAAACATGGTCGCCATGTTTGGATGAATCATTCCTGAGCCCTTGGCCATGCCNGTNAATGTCACTGTTTGACCACCAATCTCNCATTGGATGTGTCGTAATTTTGGATGTGTGTCGGTGGTCATGATGGCACGTGATGCACGTTCCCACGCAGCGACAGACGAGTCACAGGTGTCATAGGCTTTCGGGATGGCATCACAAATCGCCTGCACGGGCAACGGCTCACCAATCACGCCGGTTGAAAATGGCCACACGGTATCACTTGAANTTCCNGTGAATGCCGCTANCGANGCGATGGTTTGACGACATGCGTCCAGTCCAGACTCGCCTGTGCCAGCGTTTGCNTTCCCGGCGTTNAGTAGCCAGTNGCGAACATGAGGAGTCGATGCCAAATGCGCTCTCAANANATGCACNGGAGCTGCACAAAATTGGTTGGCTGTCGTCACACATGCACCGACAGACCCTTCGTCAAANGCCATCAGCAACAGGTCATCGCGATCCTTGTTCTCATAGACAGGTGCGCGAACTGCACCCAATCGAACGCCACGGACTGGCAACCCACCTTCTGACGATTTCATCTGACTCTCACGCTTCACAACGGGGCATGCGATGGTACATTAACCGATGCGACCATGACATTGCTTGTATTTCTTTCCGCTGCCACAGGGGCAAGGCTCGTTTCGCCCAACTTTGTGACTGACTGCGGGCATTGGCTTGTCTGGAACTGCGTCAGGAGCACCCTCTTGTTTTGATGTCACAGCATCATGGGTCGCTTGGGCTTTAGCCAGCTGCTCGACCGCTTGTTGCCGTCGCGCTTCTTCCTGTGCCTCAATCTCCTCCTTGGTGGGGACTTGCACCGCAGTCAATACGCGCACTGATTCACGCTTGATTTGATCAAGCATCGACGTGAACAATTCAAACGCCTCGCGCTTGTATTCCTGCTTCGGATTTTTCTGTGCATAACCGCGGAGGTGAATACCTTGGCGCAAATAATCCATCGCCGCCAAGTGGTCCTTCCATTGATTATCAAGCACCTGAAGAAGAACCTGCTTCTCAAACCGACGCATGGTGTCTTCGCCAACAATGCCAATCTTTTCATCATGACGTCGAGTCGCCTCGTAGATGATCTTCTCGAGCAGCGTCTCTTCATACAACGACTCGTCGTCATCAAGCCACTCTTGGATTGGCATCTCGAGGCCAAACTGCGTCGCAAACTCGTCGGTCAGACCCGGAATATCCCACTGCTCAATCAAACTTTGGGGTGGGATATAGGTTGCAACAACAGAGGTGAACACATCTCGGCGAATCGCATCAACTAGATCCGATAAATCGTCCGTATCCATTAATTCATTGCGCTGCGCGTAGACTTGTGTCCGCTGATCATTGGCAACATCGTCGTAATCCAATAGCTGCTTGCGCATATCGAAGTTACGACCCTCAACCTTCTTCTGTGCCTTCTCGATCGCATTGGTCACCATTTTGTGCTCGATGGCTTCACCGCGTTGCATGCCAAGACTTTGCATAATCGAGCGCATTTTAGGTGAGGCGAAAATGCGCATGAGGTCGTCTTCAAGTGACAGGAAAAAGCGAGAGGATCCAGGATCGCCCTGACGACCGGAACGTCCGCGTAACTGATTATCGATCCGACGTGACTCATGACGCTCTGANCCAATAATATGCAGACCTCCGGCCAATAACACCTTCTCATGTGCCTCCTGCCAAACCCGTTTAATCCCCTCGACCTCCTGTTCAGTCGGGTTATCAAGCATGTTGACGTCGGCCTGCCANTTACCTCCGAGAACGATATCGGTACCGCGACCGGCCATATTGGTCGCAATCGTCACCGCACCAGGACGACCCGCTTCAGCAATAATTCGGGCTTCACGCTCATGCTGCTTCGCATTCAACACATTATGTTGGATACGCTCTTTGTCGAGGAACTGTGACAGTAATTCAGATGCTTCAACAGAAGCCGTGCCAACAAGCACTGGACGGCCTTTATCACGCTCGGCAATCACATCAGTCACGATCGCTTCGAACGTTTCTTCCATTGTCATGTAAACCAAATCGTTATAATCGATCCGCTTCACAGGCACGTTGGTTGGAATCACCACAACATCCAAACCATAAATCTGTCTGAATTCATACGCCTCNGTATCGGCAGTCCCAGTCATGCCCGACAGACGATCATACAAACGGAAGTAATTCTGGAATGTGGTTGAGGCCAATGTTTGGCTCTCGGGCTGGATATCCACACCCTCTTTCGCCTCAACCGCCTGATGCAGACCTTCTGACCAGCGACGGCCTGGCATGGTCCGTCCAGTGTGCTCGTCAACGATCACCGCCTGGCCATCTTGAATGATGTAATGCACGTTTCTCTGAAATAACGTATGTGCACGCAATCCGGCATTGACATGGTGGAATAACGCGAGATTTGCAGGGTTATAGAGACTATCGCCCACCTCAAGAAGNCCCATTTCGGCGAGCTCGGCTTCGATCAGTTCGTGGCCAAGCTCTGTCAATTCAACCGAGCGGTTTTTCTCATCGAGTAAGTAATGCCCTTCAATTTCGAACCCTTCGCCATCTTCNGACATTTTTGCTTCAGTNAGCTTCGGGATAATGGCGTTAATNNCTCGATAGCGCTCTGAATGATCATCCGCTGGCCCNGAAATGATCAATGGTGTTCGCGCTTCATCAATTAAAATTGAATCCACTTCGTCCACNATCGCGAACGACAACTCCCGCTGCACCCGGCCTTCCGGCGAAAAGGCCATATTGTCTCTTAGATAATCAAATCCAAACTCGTTATTCGTACCGTAGGTAATATCAGCGCCATAGGCCTCGCGTTTTTCTTCCGGGCTTTGTCCAGAGCTTATCACTCCAACGGTCAGCCCAAGTCCTTCGTACAGTGGGCGCATCCAGTTGGCATCTCGGCTGGCAAGGTATTCGTTCACAGTCACGACATGAACACCCTTCCCTTCAATTGCGTTGAGGTAGGCAGGCAAGGTGGCAACCAGCGTCTTTCCTTCGCCGGTCCGCATTTCAGAAATTCGACCCTCATGGAGGGTCATGCCACCGACCATCTGCACATCAAAATGTCTCAAACCGAGCGTACGCCGACTGACTTCTCGACAGACCGCAAAAGCATCTGGAAGGATTTGGTTCAGCGTCTCGCCAGCACTGATCCGTTCGCGAAATTCCTCACGCTTCGATGCGAGTTCTTCATTGCTTAACGATTCAAGGGTGGATTCTTGCTGATTGATCGCCGTGACTTGCTTCAGCATCCGTTTGACTTCCCGGTCATTTTTGGAGCCGAAGATCTTTCGGACAAATGTCCCTAACATGCGTATCCTATGGTGTCTGTAGTAACAAAAACGGCATTGTAGCGAATTGCGTGACCCCGGACAGCTAAATAGCCTGAGAACTTTGATCAATCGATCAGGAAGTCACCTCGAGACACTTCAGCTTGAAGCATCGATTCAGGCGAAACGCGCCCAAATCATCGAGTCCCTTCTGCCTTCTGAGCTTAAACATGAGGTCGCAACGGGAGATCTCAATTCCGGGCTGCTGACTTTATACGTTGCTCAAGCAGGTTTAGCGACCCGACTACGCTTCGAGGAGTATAGTCTCATAGACGCGTTACGGAGCGACCCACTGTTTCGCGGTATTCGCAGAATTCAATGTCGAGTCAGACCTCGACATCATGAACAAAAGACGGTGGTCACCAAAACCATTCAGCCCAGCACCAAAGCGGGCTCATCGATTCAAGAATTTGCAGAGACACTGACGGATGATGAGCTTAAACGTCAGTTTCAACAATTGGCTGCAAGGGTATCGGGCATTCTGCCGCCCGGTCGAACGTAACCACCTCATAATTGCTCGGGTCTGAAAACAACTGACGAAGCAACTTATTGTTTAACGCGTGCCCGCTCCGGTTGCCTGAATAGTGACCGATAATTGGCCGACCGGCTAAATACAGATCCCCCAGTGCGTCGAGGACCTTGTGCTTTACGAATTCGTCGTTCTGACGCAAACCATCGTCATTCAGAATGCGATCCTCGCCGACGACGATGGCATTTGCCATTGAACCACCGCGAGCCAGGTTGTTTGCTTTCAAATAGTCAAGATCACGCATGAATCCGAAGGTTCTGGCACGACTCACCTCACGGATGAACGAGGCCTCATCAATATCAACCACCGTTTTGCATTCGCCTTGATCGACAACTGGGTGATCAAAGTCGATTGAAAAGGTGATTCGAAATCCATTGAAGGGCTCTAAGCGCGCTACTTTTCCCTCATGCTCAATTTCAACAATGTGGGTGATTCGGATGTACTCGCGCGGTGCAGTCTGCTCTCGCACGCCGGCAGACTGAATCAAAAAGACGAAAGGTGAGGCGCTGCCGTCCATAATGGGAAGTTCCGGGGCATTGCACTCAACAAGGACGTTATCGATACCCATTCCCGATAACGCCGATAACAAATGTTCGACGGTGGAAACCTGAGCACCGTCAGGCGAAGACAAACAGGTTGAGAGGGTCGTCTGAGAGACGCTGTCTGCATTCGCCCGGATGAGCTCAGGCGGATCCAAATCCACTCGTTTGAATTGAATGCCATGGTTCTCAGGGGCCGGCCTCAATGTGAGGTATACGGTGTCACCTGAATGCAAGCCCACTCCTGTGGCTCGCACGACATTTTTCAGCGTTCGCTGTGCAATCAATTCAACTCTCCTTCCCTAAGCCCGCTAGTTTAACAGGCTTTTCTCCGTTGCATCCTGCAGATCGGAGNGGAAGCGCGGAGTTTTCTCCATTAGTCCGCCTGACGACGNAGGAATGCNGGAATATTCAAAATTCGCTCCATTTCCTGACCATCGTTACACTCNTCNACCTGATCTTGGGCAAGCGCAGTATTACCTACCGCTTGAGTTCTCAAAACCTGTGGAGCTCCGCTACTGGTCGGACTATAAGCCTCCCGAGTTGCTCGCTCGAGATNCGNATTATCAANCACAGTTTTTGGTGCTTGCGCACCACCNAGACCTGTTGCGACAACCGTTACGCTGATCTGGTCACACTTTTCAGGATCGATCACCGTACCGACAACGACATTGGCGTTGTCATCACTGATTTGTTCAACCACATGACCCACTTGATCAAATTCACCCAAGGTGAAATCTGGACCCGACGTAATATTGACCAAAATTCCGCGAGCACCCGACAGATCAATGTCCTCCAGTAATGGTGAACGAATCGCCATCTCTGCCGCCTTGGCAGCGCGATCTTCACCCGCGGCCATACCTGTGCCCATCATTGCCTTACCCATTTCACTCATGACTGTCCTGACGTCAGCAAAGTCGACGTTTACCATACCTGGACGAATGATCAGATCTGCAATCCCGCGCACAGCGCCTTGCAGCACATTGTTCGCTTCGGCAAATGCAGCCATTAGCGACGCATTCTTACCCAGTACTGGAAGCAATTTTTCGTTCGGTACAACGATCAGGGAATCCACATGCTTCTCAAGCGCTGCGATACCTTGATCAGCGACATGTGTGCGACGACGCCCTTCAAAACCGAACGGGCGGGTAACAATCGCAACCGTGAGAATGCCCATTTCCCGGGCAATTTCAGCAACAACCGGAGCAGCGCCTGTTCCTGTACCACCACCCATGCCTGCGGTGATGAACACCATATCGGTATCTGTTAGGACTTCAGCGATCGCATCGCGGTCTTCGAGCGCCGCGTTACGACCCACATCAGGGTTTGCTCCAGCCCCCAAACCTTTCGTGATGTCACCACCAAGTTGGAGCGTTCTATCGGCTGGAATTGCTTTCATCGCTTGCGCATCCGTATTGGCAACAATGAATTCAACGCCTTCAANCGCGTGTTTCAACATATGGTTNACAGCATTACCGCCACCACCNCCGACGCCAATCACTTTAATGATCGCGTTTGATTCGATTTGATCAACGATCTCGAACATCTGATTACCCTCTCAGTTAAAAATTTCCCNGGATCCACTGCCGAACCCGATTGAACATGCTTCCCTGCACNCCNGACCAACGCGGNCGAGGTCGGACTTCTTGGTCGCGTCCATACGCCAGAAGACCAGCCAGAACTGCGTTGGCNGGATCTTGTAATAACCCATCGAGTCCCTCTTGATGGGCTTGTTTCAGTACCCGACATGGACACTGCAACATACTTTCGAAAACCTGTGCGATTCCCGGTAATGCGGCCGTTCCGCCACACAACACAATGCCTGTTGAGGCTTCTTCAAATCGTCCGGATTGACGAAGCCGCTCGCCTAAGATTTCAGCNATTTCTTCAACNCGNGGCTGAATNAAGGCAGTTAACTGCTGCAAGCTGATGGTTTCTGCTGGGCGATCGGCNAGCTTCTTGACCTGCACCGTTTCAGNCGGTGGTGCAAAGCGCGTGTGCGCATAACCGCATTGCACCTTCAGATCCTCGGCATCGCCGAGTGGAGTCTTTAATGCGACCGCGAGATCGTGCGTCAACAGCTCGCCCCCCATGGGCATCACTTGCAACCACGCGGGTGCGCCTTCTGAAATCACCATGACGTCAATCGTGCCGATGCCAATATCGGCAACACACACTCCGAGTTCGCGCTCGTCTGGTAACACCAACTGACTCACCGCAAGCGCGGACGGGANCAAGACAGAAACNTCNAGGCCTGCAAGTTTTAAGCATTTCTTCAAATTATTGATGACGTGGGTCGCACCAGTAATGACGTGAACATGCGCATCCAACCGATTACCTGTCATCCCCTGAGGTAAGCGAATACCGGTCTGACTATCCAGCGTGAACGATCGCGGAATGACACTCAAAATCTCACGTTCAGGCACTTGCGCTTGGGCCTGTACTTGTTCCATCGCTTGGGTCAAGAGGATATCGGTCACCTCACGATGATTTAGCATCACCGTCCCTGAGATNTCTTGTCCCAGAATGTGCGATCCACCCACAGAGACCAACGGATCGGTGAGTTTGGTCTCAGCCATTTGATTGGCTTCAGCCACCGAACGAACAAGCGCGTCCACCACTGAATCAATCTGAATTACCACGCCTTGCTTCAAACCACCTGAACGNGCCCGACCAAGACCTCGGACAACGATACGACGGTCGTCCGTGATCTCGGCAACCGCGGCTGTAATTTGGCTCGAGCCGATATCGATGACCAGNAGATGANTCANTGGGCAACCCTCCAAGCCAAGGCAACACCATTGTCATAACGCGCATCAATCTCTTTCAGCTTCGCGAGCTTCTCATCATCTAACCGGTTTAAAACATCACGCGCGCGNNCNAGCCGCCCTAAAATATCAACGCGCCCAAGCCGCAGATTGATTCCGTTATCNAAGGCGATNTGCCATCCCATATCATGACCNCGCGATACAGACNCGACCTCGGAGAAATCGGATAGACGGTCTGAAAACACTCCATAATGGCTGTAAACCTGCATGGTTTCAGATAACGCACCATAGAGTCGTGGCAGTGGCTCGTTTACCGGAGTCGGCGGCTCAAAAAGATCGCCGGATAATCCCAGGTACTGCGTGTCGTTATAAATTGCAACCGGACGTTGCTCAGCGATTTCGATCAACAGGGTATCCGGCCATACGCGCCGCGCTGATGCACTCGCNATCCACGGATGCGACTCAACTTCGGAGATCACCTGCGCGAGTGTGGTTTCCAGATAATTCCCATTGAACCGAATACTCAGATCGCGGGTCAGTGCTTTAGCATCCAAGTAGCGCAAATCACCTTGCAATTGAACCTGCCGAATCTGCACATCCTGTAACAAATGGCTCAGCCCACTCGCCGCGATCGACCCCGTCACTCCAAGCCCCAGAACAAGCAATACCAGTTTCCAATGTGTGACTGTTCGATTGGCAATCTGTTTCATCGTCATGGCGAAACCTCCGCATCAAGAAGGATCTGTTCAATCAACATCGGCATACCCATTCCCGAGGCCCGGGCGGCTTTTGGTACCAGTGAATGACTTCCCATGCCTGGCACCGTATTGCACTCGATCAGGAGTAAATGACCTGTCTCGTCCATCATGAAGTCGACACGACCCCAGGTCCGGCATCCAAGCGCATCGAACGCTTCAAGAGCCAACTGCTGCGCCTCTGCCTCAAGCTCGGGACCTAAGCCGGATGGAATCTGATATTCAGTATCATCGGCCTGATATTTCGCTCTGTAGTCGTAAAACTCNGAACGTGGCTGGATTCCAATCACAGGAAGCGCCAAGCCTCGGACAATGCCTACAGTGATTTCCGGTCCTGGCAGCAAGGGTTCCACCAACACCCGCGAATCGTATNTCAACGCNTCGACGANAGCTGCCTTTAACTGACCGCCACCGTGNACAACATGCGCACCAACTGANGAACCCTCGTGNGCTGGCTTCACAAACAATTNAGGGCCCAATCGCTTGATACAGATATCGGCTTGTTCGAGGNCATTCACAACAACCATCGGTGAGGTGGGTAGTCCGAGTGANTCCCACACTTGCTTGGTTCTTGGCTTATCCAAGGCCAGCGCTGAAGCACCGACGCCTGAGCCCGTGAACGGNATACCGAGCGTACATAACAATCCCTGTAATACCCCGTCTTCCCCAGGACGTCCGTGAACCAAATTGAAGACACGTGTTGGATTCGCAGCCATCAGTGGTTCAACCAGTCCATCGTTGATATCAAGCTCAATTGGTGTGATTCCCAATTCACGCATCGCGGCTGCCACGGTTTCTTTTCCATCACGTGAGACATCCGCTTCAGATCCATATCCACCGTATAAAAGTGCAACCCGTTCACTAGCCCAGTTCATTGCTCACCTCCAAGCGTTGCAACCATCTGGGATGGCAACCGTCCAATTGAGCCGGCACCTTGCACCAACACAACATCGTTTGGTTCCACTAATGCACCGACNCGCTCAATGACCTGNTCAAATTCGCCTTCAACATANGGTCGGCAATGACCAAGTCGGCGAATGCTCTGTGCAAGATCCTTCGATTCCGCNCCGACAATGNGTGATTCACCAGCGGGATACACGGGCATCAGTACGAGCTCGTCGGCACGGTTCAACACNGAGACAAAATCATCGAATAAATCTTGAGTTCGGGAATAACGATGCGGCTGGAACACACTGACCAGACGACGACCCGGATATGCGTCACGAACTGCATCAAAGGTCACTTCGAGTTCCTTCGGATGATGTCCATAGTCATCGATCACAGGAATCTGCTGACCCTCATTTTCGATAAACCCTATCAACTGGAAGCGGCGGCCAACGCCTTGGAATTCGGAAAGCGCTTTCACGAGCGACCCATCGTCCACTCCCAAGTGGTCGGATAGNGCGACCACAGCGAGCGCATTTAACACGTTATGGCGACCAGGCATCGANAGCGTGACCNTTAGATTCGCTTGGTCAAGGCGCACAACCTCGAAATGAGTCATCAACCCATCAGTTGTAATGTTCACNGCCTGATAGTCAGCCTCAGCGTCGATACCGAACGTGAGGAATGTTCGACCGACAGTCGGCAGGAGCTCTGTGACAACCGGGTCATCAGNATTCNCTATCACCAGGCCGTAAAACGGAAGATTCTGCAGAAACTGAACAAAAGTTTGTTTGAGTCGTTCGAAGTCACCGCCATAGGTCGACATATGGTCAGCATCGATGTTCGTCACAATTGCTATCATTGGCTTCAATACCAGGAACGATGCATCACTCTCATCGGCCTCAGCCACCATGTATTCGCTGGCACCTAAACTTGCATTGGTATCGGCTTGATTGAGTTTTCCGCCGATGATGTAGGTCGGATCCAACCCACCTTCAGCAAGCACAGACGCCGCCAATGATGTGGTCGTTGTCTTGCCATGGGTTCCGGAAATCGCAATGCCATGTTTAAAGCGCATCACTTCAGCGAGCATCTGTGCTCTCGGAATAACCGGGATTCTCGCAGCTAAGGCGCTTGCAACTTCTGGATTCGTGCGGTCAATTGCACTTGATACGACCACTACCTCTGCGCCTTCAATGTTTGACTCGCGATGGCCGATATGGACTGTTGCACCCAGACGCGTTAGTCGCTCAGTAACTGGCCCTTCTCGTAAATCTGAACCCGATACCACGTATCCTTGGTTCAAAAGGACTTCTGCGATTCCGCTCATACCAATTCCGCCAATTCCAACGAAATGCATGCACTGAATCTGTCCCATCCGATTAACCATAAGCCTCCTCCATAACGCGATCAGCGACCTGTTGTGTGGCTTGAGGTTTTGCAACAGAACGTGCGGCATGCGCCATCTGCGTCAAATTATCCGGCGCACGAAGAAGATCGGAGAGTTTGGCAACAAAGATGTCGAGATCCTTTTCCTGGATCACAACTGCAGCACCAGCATTTTGCAATTGCTGACCATTTTTCGTTTGGTGATCGTCGACGGCGTGTGGAAATGGAATGAGTACCGATGGCATGGCAGCACCTGCTAATTCGGACACTGTCAAAGCCCCGGCACGACAAACAACGATATCTGCCTCTCGGTAGGCTTCATCCATCCGACTGATAAATGCGACAACAGTGGCATCAAGATCAAGTGCTTGATACTGCTCACTGACATGCCGCTGTCCTGACACACCCGACTGGTGGGTCACTTCAATTCCGAACTGACTCGCCAAGGCCTGAAGCTTATCGGGTAATTGCTCATTTAAGGATTTTGCACCCTGTGATCCACCGATCACCAAGATACGGGTGGTTGTACTAGGTTGACGCTCCTCGGCAATCCGCTGCCGACCCACTGAATCGATTTCTGGGCGAATTGGATTACCTACACACTCAGCCCCCTGAATGACATCTGGAAATGCAGTCAATACTTTGCTTGCGAATTTCGCCAAATATTGATTCGTCATCCCAGCCACAGCGTTCTGTTCATGAATGACAACAGGCACCTTCATGATCTTCGCGGCGATCCCACCTGGACCTGCCGGATAACCACCAAAGCCAACGCATACCGATGGTTTGAGGCGCATCATGAGGATGAGCGCCTGAATCAGTGAAATGCCGAGTCGTATCGGACCTGTGATCCGCTGGAGTCCACATTTGCCGCGAAGTCCACGAACTGCGAGGTAATGGATGGGTATTTGTTTTTCAGGGACCAGTTGTCCCTCGAGACCATGCTTTGATCCAATCCAATGGACCGTTTCACCACGCTTGATGAGCTCTTCAGCCACAGCCAACCCTGGAAAAATATGCCCACCAGTGCCTCCAGCCATGATGCAGATTGGTTGTTTCATGACCGTCCTCCAGGCAGATTATCCGCGCTAATTCTCGCGATCACGCCGAGGCTGACCGCAGTCATGACCAGTGAGCTGCCGCCATAGCTCAATAATGGAAGGGTTAAACCAGTGGTTGGTGCCAAGCCAATATTGACCGCCAGATTAATGAGTATTTGAAGGGCAATAAGAAGAACTAATCCATAGGTGAAATAGGCAGCAAACGGGCGACCACCCAATTCAGCGCGTCGTCCGATCAGAAGGCCACGACAGATCAAATACGTCATTACAGCAACCGTACTCAGTGCGCCAACAAGCCCAAGCTCTTCAGCCAGGATCGCGAAGACAAAGTCGGTATGCGCCTCTGGCAGGTAGAACAGCTTTTGAACCGAATTACCGAGGCCCATCCCGAGCGGCCCTCCTCGACCAAATGCGAGAAGTGCTTGAGTCAGTTGGTAGCCAGCGCCGTATCGATCAGCCCACGGATTGAAGATCGTTTCAATTCTCTCGAACCGATAGGGT
The DNA here is from genome assembly GCA_002705325.1 of Gammaproteobacteria bacterium. Next base: position 20,132 of record PAFS01000061.1, read on the forward strand.
TCAATCACTGCCAAAAAGACCAGACCGAGTCCCAGTGCTGAGCCAAAAACAAGATATTGGGTGAACGGCGCACCGGCGAGTAGTAACACCCCCATCACCGCACAACTCAAAACCAAAAGAGTTCCGTAATCAGGTTCCAGTAACAGCAGAACCGCAATCAGGCCGACCACGGCCATCGGTTTCACAAATCCGCTGAATTTACGGCGAACTTCCTCAAGCCGCCGAACAAGGTAAGAAGCCAAGAACAACATCATCGTAAACTTTGCAATCTCTGATGGTTGTAGATTAAAAAAACCAAGGTCTAACCATCGGGTTGCGCCCTTCACCGTTAGGCCGACACCTGGGATCAAAATGATGGCGAGAAGGATGATCGATAGTAGTAAAAAATGCGTCGCGTAGTGGTACCACCAGCGAGTCGGAATCAAATAAGCAACGACACCGCCGACCGATGCGATGGCGAGAAATGACCCATGCTTCATCGCAAAACTGAATGGTTGGCCATGCCGATCTGAGGCAACCTCAATTGAACTCGACGCAACCACTAACAACCCAAGACATGCGAGTGCGCACGCCGCGAGAACAAAATGAATATCCGGTAGTCCTAAGGGCACGAAATCAGAGCGGCGAATCTCAAACTTCACGATGCGCCTCCACTAACCTCTCAAAGTAGTGGCCACGCGCTTGGTAATTCTGAAATTGATCAAAACTCGCACAAGCCGGGCTCAATAGCACAACATCGCCAGCGGCGGCCTGTTGGATAGCCAAAGTGAATGCCTCGTCCAGCGTTTCAACAGCAGTGGCCTGATCTCCCAACACATCAATCAACCGTTGCCGATCTTTTCCAAAAGCAAATACGTGATGACAATGGACGCGAACCGTTTTTGCCCAGGCAGCAAGATCGGCATCTTTGCTTTCACCGCCGGCAAGCAAGTACAAGTGACCGTCTGCTTCAACACTCGAAACCGCGGTCGCAGAGGCTCCAACATTGGTACCTTTAGAATCATTGATAAATCGCACACCCTTCACTGGGATACGCTCAACCATGCGATGCGGCAAGCCGGCGTATTCACGCATGGCAGCGACAGCAATCGCCTTATCAACACCGATGAGATGACAAATGCCAAAAGTCGCCATCGCATTTTGAATCATGTAGCGACCAGACATCGGTAATTCGGAAACGGCCATCCATGGTTCGGTGCCTAAAGAGATCCATTCATCTCCATCAACCACCATCACTCCAAACTGATGAAAATCCGGATGCTGCAGCGCAAATTTAATCGTCGGCGTCTGATCAGGAACCAAGGGCTGCGATAATGGATCATCCGAGTTGACGACGATGGCACCAACACCCTCGAAGATTCGGTGTTTTGCTTGATGGTAGGCAATCATTGAACCGTGCCAATCCAAATGATCAGGCGACATATTCAGACAGGTCGCGACGGTCGCTTTCAGGCGGCGTGTGCGTTCAAGTTGGAAGCTCGATAGCTCAAGTACAGCAACCGATTCATCTGTGCGCTCTGCCAACAAGTCGAGTGCTTGTGGACCAAGATTGCCTCCGACTAACACATGTCTTCCGTCAGCTTTCAGGATCTCTGCAACCAATGAAGTCACGGTCGACTTAGCGTTCGACCCGGTAATTGCGATCAGCGGTTGATTCTCAGGCCAAGCNCGNCTGAATATCTGAATATCACTAATCAAGTGCGCAGANGTTTGCTCCAAANCGTCNGTCGTNGGCGGGACNCCCGGACTNACAACAATCTCTTCAAACCGATCCAGGTAATCAGCCTTTAACGGTCCAAAATAAGTTGCAACACCAGGAAACTGTGCACTGAAGTCTTGTTTCAACGCATCTGATTGCCGAGTNTCGGCGATCTCAAATTGAATTCCTAACTCCTGAAAATGCCGCGCAACAGCCTGCCCGGTGGGACCGNCACCGATAATGAGGCGTTTGCTGCTCGCGATCAAAGACATTGATTACCTCAACTTCAGGGTGGCAAGACCCACCAGAACCAACATCACGGAAATAATCCAGAACCNNACAATCACNCGAGGTTCAGGCCATCCCTTTAATTCAAAATGATGATGAATTGGAGCCATTCGAAATAGGCGTTTGCCAGTGAGCCGGAAACTCGCGACCTGCAGCATCACCGACACTGTCTCGAGCACAAAAATTCCGCCCATAATGAAGAGCACCAACTCTTGACGAACCATCACTGCGACGGCACCAAGCGCTGCGCCAAGTGACAATGCCCCGACATCGCCCATGAACACCTGAGCGGGATAGGTGTTAAACCAGAGAAACCCTAATCCGGCGCCGACCATCGCACCGAGGAAGACAACCAACTCACCGGTCCCNGGGATAAATGGAATGAAGAGGTACTGAGAAAAAATCGCATTTCCGGTCAGATAAGCGAAAACACCCAGAGCTCCAGCGACCAAGACAGTCGGCAGAATCGCTAAACCATCCAAACCGTCAGTGAGATTGACGGCGTTGGAGGTTCCCACAATCACAAAATAGGTGAGGAAGACGTAACCGAAGCCAAGAGGGATCAAAAGATCTTTGAAAAAAGGCACAAGGAGCGTGGTCTCAGCCGGNGTNTTCGCGATTTGATACAGTGCGANAGCGGCCACGAGTCCTACAATCGATTGCNCGAGATATTTCGATTTCGCTGAGAGCCCCTTTGAGTTCCTTAAAACAACTTTTTTCCAATCATCAACCCAACCGATGACGCCGAATCCCAGCATCACAAGAAGAGCAATCCAAACATACTCATTGGTTAAATCACCCCACAGAAGCGTTGAAGCAGTGATACAAACNAGAATTAACACTCCCCCCATTGTGGGAGTCCCCTGCTTCGANAAATGCGTTTCAGGTCCATCACGTCGNACCGACTGGCCAATTTGGCGCGTTTCTAGCGAGCGGATTACCCAAGGGCCGACGAACAACGCGGTGATCAATGCGGTGAGAACACCTAAAATTGAACGAAGGGTCAAATACTGAAAAACAGCAAAGCCCGGCTCAANTGTACTGAGATAATTGGCTAGCCAAAGCAGCACNGCTACCGCCCTCCCTGTTGTAATTTGAGTGTGTCAATCACACGGTCCATACGCGCCGATCTTGATCCCTTCACCAAGATCACATCCGCGTCTNGAGCGCTTTCAATCAAGGATGCACTGACCTCATCCTGCGTCGGGAAATACAATGCGTTCTCGCCATAGCCCTCAGCAATTGGATTCGCGGTACCCGTTGCAATCAGTCGATCAATCCCTTTTGATTTGGCGTAGACGCCGAGTGCATGCATTTCCTGTTCGGCTAAATCGCCAAGCTCACTCAAACCACCCATGGTCAAAACGCGAATCCCAGAACGAGTCGCCAACCAGTCAATCGCAGCCCTCACAGCTTGTGGACTCGCGTTGTAGGTGTCGTCGATCAATAGGGTTTGTCCCATTTGGATCGGCGTCATGCGACCCGGCTCAATGGATGCTGCTTCAAGGCCCTGGATGATTGCTTGATCAGTTGCACCGGCAGCGATGGCCATAGCCGACGCAAGTGCTGCGTTTTCCATCAAGTGGAGACCGAGTGTCGGTAATGATGCGTTGATCTCCCGATCGGCATACACCATCCGGATTCGTTGATCAGACACTTGAGACCAGATGAGATCCGCATGCGCTCGTCCGACACTGATGATATAACGAGGACCAGCTCTCTCCACCCATTGCTGATATGCAGGCTCCTTGCGATTGAGAATGACTGTGCCGTCGATTGCAGTGTGATCAATGATTTCACCTTTGCCCTCAATCACACCGTCCAATGACCCAAAACCCTCAAGGTGAGCAGCTCGCGCATTCAGAAGCGCTGAGATTTGAGGCCGAACAATCGATGCCAGATGATCAATCTCACCAATCGCAGATGCCCCAAGTTCAAATAAGGCATAGCGGTGATGGGAACGAAGACGTGCCACCGTCAGTGGAACACCCAAATGATTGTTCAAATTGCCTTGAGTCACGAGTACCGACTCCGAGCTCGATGCTCTGACCATCTCGGTGAGAATTGATGCCAAAAATCCGCGCGTGCTGGTTTTCCCTTGGCTTCCGGTTAGGGCGAATACTTCACCAGCAAACGAATCACGGATTGCGCGTGCGAGATCACTCATCGCGCATTCGGTGTCTTTGACGAAAATTGATGGTAATGTCGTNGTTGGCTTTGATACCAGTGCTGCAGACGCGCCACTTTCAGCTGCATTATCAATAAAATCATGGCCGTCACGCTCGGCCACTAAAGCAACAAATAAATCCCCTTCAGTCACCTTTCGGCTATCGATTGCCAATCCAGAGATCACCGGATTTCCCTCAGCAGTTCCATCGACAACAGACGCGAGATCACTCAATGCACTAGGAAGCATGCTGCACCTCCAAGTTCATCAAGCCGAATAATCTCGCCACCTCTACGCGGTCAGAGTAGACCAATGTCGTTTGCCCGATGGTCTGGGTATTTTCATGACCTTTACCAGCAAGCAATATCCAATCATCGGTGGCCGCGTTTTCAACCACAAATCGAATGGCTCGCGCTCGATCCAGTTCCTCTAGAACCGGCGCTTTTGTCATGCCTGATCGAATCTCGTCAANAATCTTTTGNGGNGACTCAGANCGAGGATTATCCGAAGTCAAAACAACATGATCCGACCCTTCTGATGCCACACGACCCATCAACGGTCGCTTCCCGACATCCCGATCTCCGCCACAACCAAATACTGACCAGACCTCGCCGTCACAATGGTTCTGGCACGTTTTAATGGCATTCTCAAGGGCGTCAGGTGTGTGCGCGTAATCGATCACAACGGTTGCAAAGTTTGGCACCCTGAACCACTCCATTCGCCCGGGGGCTGCCTGTAATTTTGGAATGAGTGTCAGTACTTTCTCGATATCTTCAGGGAATAATGTGGTGATCGCGGCAATCGCAGCCATCATGTTCGATGCGTTAAAGGCACCCAGCAAACTCGTCTTCAGTTCATAACCAACGCCATTGATCGATACGTGGATNGTTGATCCNTGAGCGACGGGCTGAATCGCCTGTATATCGATATGCTCCGCACCGTATCCATAGGTGGTGACAGTTGCAGGTCGGGCATGTTCCGCCAGCGTGCGACAAAAGGCGTCGTCAACGTTGAAGACCNCCGCCTGTAAATCGAAATCGCGGAACAAGCGCGCCTTCGCTTCGCCGTAGGCCGCCATTGTTTGGTGATAATCCAAGTGGTCGCGCGTGAGNTTCGTCATCAGGCCGACAGTGAAAGGAATACCATCCACACGACCCTGATCCAGTGCGTGCGATGACACTTCCATCGCAACAAAGTTCACTCCTTTGTCACGAAGTGCAGCAAATATTGAAGCGAGCGTGATCGCATCTGGCGTCGTTCGGTCTGACTCAATGATCTTTTCCGCATCAACCGAGACACCCAGTGTTCCAATTCGCGCCGCCTTCAGACCAAGTTGGTCGGCCAGTTGCGCAATGAAGTGAACGGTTGTCGTTTTTCCATTGGTTCCGGTCACTCCGACCACACGCATCCCTGAGCATGGGTTTCCATAGAATGCATGCGCGATACGTCCAATCTGACGTCTCAATCCAGAGATGTGCAACGCTGGAATCATATTGGGAACTGGCTCATCCCAATCATCATAGATCACTGCCGATGCGCCAGATGCGATTGCGGCGTCAATGTAATCCATTCCATGCCCAACCGAGCCCTGAATGGCCACAAAAAGTGTTCCGTCGACCACTTGGCGTGAATCAAGAGTAAGCCCTGCAACCTCCACACCTGAAGCTCGGTGATCTTCAAGACCGATCGTTGCGAGCAAGCGATTTAAACGCATTAGCGTTCCCTCCCCGCGAGCATCGACTGATCGAGTTTGTCGGGTGCAATGTCGTAAATTCGCATCACATCATCCATGACATCAGCAAATACAGGGGCTGCAACCTGCCCGCCGTAGTATTGTTGTGATCTTGGATCGTCGACGGAGATCGCCATCACAAACCGAGGATCGGCAATTGGTGCGAGGCCGACGAAACTCGAAATATACTGACGGCTTGCGTAGGATCCGTTGGCGTATTTCATCGTTGTTCCGGTTTTTCCACCAACGTGATACATGGGAATCTGGGCTCGTCGCGCTGTACCACCTTCCTCGGTCACCGCTTGCAGCATCGGCAAGACTTGCTTCACTGTCTCTTCTTTGAAGATCCGAGTCGGCTTCGGTGTCACACCCTCAGCCAATAAGGTCAATGGCTGCAAAATGCCTCCATTGGCAAACACGCTGTAGGCTTGAGCCAACTGGATCGTTGTAATATTTAAGTTATAGCCGTATGACAGCGCTGCACGATCAAGATCTCGCCAGGTCGCATAACTCGGCAGAAAACCCTCTTCCTCACCAGGAAATCCAGTTGCAGTTGGTTGCCCAAGTCCCAATAACGCTAGACGATCTCTCAATGCAGAGGGTTCCATCATCATCGCAATTTTGGTGGTGCCCACATTGGATGACTTAGCAATCACTGTAATGACATCAATCTCGCCGTAATTACTCATGTCGGCAATGACATGCCCTTGCACCTTAAGCCGGCCCGGGGATGTATCGATCAATGTGCCTGACTCAACCAAACCCAGATCGAGCGCAGTCGCAACTGTAAACGGCTTAATTGGGGAGCCTGGCTCCATCAAGTCAGTCACCGGACGATTTCGGATTCGTTCCGGTGTTCGAGTCGACATATCATTTGGATTGAATGCGGGTTGTGCTGCCAAAGCCAGCACTTCACCGTTCCAAGCATCCACCAGAACCGCACTACCACCGGCAGCCCTTGCTCGCGCAACGGCCTCCTTCAGCGCACGATAGGTCAGATACTGAAGGCGTAAGTCGATTGAGAGTCGAAGGTCGCGACCTTGTTGAACCTCCTGACCTGCGCTGACGTATCGAACAACGTTGGCACGACGATTTTTGAGCACATGACGCAGACCATCCTGACCCGATAGCCAGTTGTTGTATGAGAGCTCGAGGCCTTCTTGGCCTTGATCTTCAATATTGGTGAATCCAACGAGGTGAGATGCGACCTCTCCGGCAGGATAAAATCGACGAAACTGTCGAACGACTTCGACACCCTCAAGCTTCAGATCTTCGATCTGATTTGCGCGCTCCGGTGTCACATAACGAGACAAATACAGAAAAGGAGAGGGACTTCGAGCAACCCGATCACGTAGCCTTTCAGGGTCTGCACGCAGCAATGGCGCAAGCTTTTCGGGCCACGCAGAGTCTGCCAGTTTTTTCGGTCTTACAGCGATTGCGGCGACTGGTGTCGAGATCGCTAAAGGCTGCGCAAAACGATCGGTAATCATGCCACGATATGCTGGAATTTTTTGATAGCGAATCGTGATCTCATCACTGATATCGCGCAGATGTTGTGTTTCAAAGACATGCAGCCAGACAAGACGGCCACAGACCGTTGTCACTAACACCCCGAGAATGGTTCCGACAAACCACAGTCTCCAGCGACTTGATGCCTGACGAATTTGCGTAGTCATTATGGACGCTCCATCATCATGACATTATCGCGAGCTGGCGAGCTCAGTGATAGGCGATCACGAGCCATTGCATCGATACGCATGTCAGCCGACACCGCGCCACGCTCGAGCATCAATCGCCCCCATTCAATCGTGAGGCGATTGCGTTCAGCGCGGAGGTCCTGTAACGCCGAGTACATCTGACGCGTTTGATATGCAGTTTCGATGACATAAATCGAAGTCACGAGAACACTGATCGTCAGTAAAATCGACAGCCAAATATCTGATCGATGGAACCACTGCATCAGGCTGCCTCCGTCCGTTCAGCGATTCGAAGCACTGCGCTTCGTGCTCGCGGATTCAGGCGAAGTTCATCAGGGCTTGCTTTTATCGCTTTGCCAACCAGCTTCAATTTGGGTTGTGCAACACTGTCAGGCAGAGGCATCCGCGGATCACCCTTCGGTGGACGCGATGCGTCACGCAAAGCCCGCTTCACTAACCGATCTTCCAGAGAATGGAAGGAAATCACAGCCAATCGCCCACCAACCTCAAGACGATTCATCGCCGCTTCGAGGCCTTGCTCGACCTCTGTCAACTCACCGTTGATGTACAAACGAATCCCCTGAAAGGATCGGGTTGCAGGATGTTTGTTCTGATCTTTTTTTGGTTGCGCGCTGGTCACGATTTGACTGAGCTGAGTGGTCGTTACGATTGGGGTGAGTTCACGTGCTTCAACGATTGCTCTCGCAATTCTTCGCGAAAATCGCTCTTCCCCAAACACCCAAAGCACATGTGCAATCTCATCGGAATCAGCACGTGCAATCCAGTCGGCTGCTGATTCGCCTGAGGTCGGATCCATACGCATATCCAAGGGGCCATCTGCCTGAAAGCTAAAACCACGCCCAGCCTCATCAAGCTGAGGAGACGACACACCAAGATCCATCAAGATCCCGTGGACTCGAGTGACTGCGAGAGAATCAAGCGCCGTCTCAAGTTCCGAGAAAGCCGTATGCACAATCTCAAATCGCGGATCCTCTTGAGCAAGGTTCCGAGCGACAGCGACAGCGGATGGGTCACGATCAAATCCGATTAATCGACCGCTCGCGCCCAGCTCAGCCAAAATGGCGCGTGAGTGGCCTCCTCGGCCAAATGTGCAATCGAGATACAACCCGTCATGCTGAATACAGAGGGCAGTCAGCGCTTCGTGAAGTAGCACTGGTATGTGACTCATCGCACCCTCCCTTAAAGCGACAAATTGATCAGTTCAACAGAGGCATCGTCATCAACTGTTTCGCTAAGGTATGTCTCTGTCATCGAAGTCCAGCGCGTCTCACTCCAGATTTCGAACTTCTGACCCTGACCGACCAGAATCAATAGTTTATCGAGTTCTGCGTGGTCTCGATGCATCGCAGGGAGGAGAAGACGATTAGCTGCATCAAGATCGAGTTCGGTGGCGTAACCCACCATCAGGTGCTGAAGGCGCCGCGCCTGACGGCTGGTCGAGTTCGGGAGCGCATTGACCTGGGATTCAATCGCTTCCCAGTCGGCTAGCGGGTACAGCAAAAGACAGCGATCGAACGGATGCACCGTGAGAACCATATGGCCATCACAACGGTCGGTCACGCGATCCCGGTATTTAGCCGGTAACGCCACGCGCCCTTTTGCATCGAGATTGATCGGGTTGATCCCGCGAAACACTGCCCTCTCCTTGGTCAATTCTGGGTCAGAACACGGTAATTACCCACAACTCACCACTTTTTCCCACATTAGAACTCTATTAACCCACCTAGAGACAGTCAAATCATCTGCGCGCCATTGCTCTGAGACATTGAAAATTGATATTCAAAGAAAGATTTAAAATATTAAAAAATATAAGAAAATTAATTTGATCAGCAATTAANAAAACGTACAAAAATTCNGTGCTCTGAATTGTGGGGCAAAGTGGAGAAAATTGAGTTAGCCGATAAGCCGGGTTCTGTCGTGGACAATCATTCATCTAGGCANAGCGTCACCGCTATGCTCAAGCAACCTACCCGAATCCAACGCGAGGCACGCCGAACGGATTCCTATTTGGTCTTGCTCCAGGTGGGGTTTACCTTGCCATCACGTGTTACCACTGATGCGGTGCGCTCTTACCGCACCCTTTCACCCTTACCGACAGTGTCGGCGGTCTGCTCTCTGCTGCACTTTCCGTAGGCTCACGCCCCCCAGGGATTACCTGGCACCTTGCCTCGAGGAGCCCGGACTTTCCTCTCCTGTCAAACAGCAGCGATTGCCTGGCTAACTCGCGCGCAGTGTCTATGCTCCGGGCTCGTCAGTCAATTGGCGGTACAAGATTCGTTTCGATACTCCAGTGAGCTCAGACGCCAATGCGGCCGCTTTTGAGGGTGGTAATGCACGAGCAAGTACACGAAGAATCCGCTCCGCATCAACACTCGATTGGGTTCGATCAGCACTCGCAGGCCCCACCAGTACAACAAATTCTCCTCGGATCCGATCAGGATTAGCCGCAAACCAGTCCGCGCACTGTCCCGCAGCGACACGAATCAGTTGTTCATGGATTTTTGTAAGCTCTCGAGCAAATACAACTTTTCGTCCATAAGCTGTCCGATCCAGTCGTTCTGCAAAGTCCACAATACGGTGTGGGGCTTCGTAGAAAATCAACGTCCCGTCGTAAGATAGCGCGCGTTCAAGCTCTTGCTCACGCGCACTCGATTTGGTTGATAGAAAGCCAAAAAAATGGGATGGCGCGGCTGGAAAACCACTCACTGACAGCGCTGCTGTCAACGCAGAGGGACCCGGAACAGGAATCACCTGAAATCCTTTTTCAACGACTCTTTCAACAAGCAAACGTCCCGGATCGCTAATCCCGGGGGTCCCAGCATCTGAAATAAGGGCTAACGATTGGCCTGAATCGAGTGACTCGATGACTCGATCCGCTTTCCCCGCTTCAGAATGAGCATTCATTGAGACCATCCGAGTCGAGACATTGACAAATTTTAAAATCTGGCCACTCACTCGAGTATCTTCCGCTAAAATCACATCGACACGATCCAAGATATCTATCGCTCTCTGAGAGAGATCAGTCCATTGGCCAATCGGCATTGCGACAACATAAAGCGCTGATGGTAAAGTGATGGCTTGATCATTTTGCGACACTGTAGGGATCCATTTGTTGTTACTCGTCAAGCCTGCACGAAAACCCACGATGAGAACAAGCGCTTTAGTCGGTCTGGTGTTCATCGCCGGATGTCAGCAACAGGTGAAGCCCCCAATGGTCGAGATCCCTCGCGCGGAGCAAACGACAAAAGCGCCTGAACCGCCTGTTGAGCCGGACGAACAGCCGCGGATCGACGTATTGCCAAAGCAAATCGATTGGAACCGCGGTTCCCGTGAGATTGGGCGAACCGAGGTATCGCCGACGGGTCGCAACAGCACCCAATCAACGCGTGACGATTTCCAAACACCTCAACAAGAAGGCGTGATCTCACTTAATCCATCAACGACGATTGAACCGAACGAACCAGGATCTTCAGAAGCAATTGCACTGGCGGTCATACCCTCGATCAAGCCGATCGATGAAACACCAGCAATCGCAGCGCAACCAGCGACGTCGACTGACATTCGCCAACCAGAATCAGATCGTGAAGTCATAACAACCGAGCGGCCTGATCAGAACCAGCTTACAGTCGATGACTCAGTGAGGACAGTAGCCGACAAGTTGGCCGAAAATGAGCCTGAACTGGCGATACTGACAATCAACGCGATCAACTCAAAATCACTCTCGAGAACTCAGCGAGCTGAAGTCCTTCGGATGAAAGGAGAGGCATACCGACAACTGAATATGTCGATTGCCGCCCTTCGTTTCGATGCGGAGCGTTTGCGATATCTCGATGATCAGACACTCAGCACGGCCGCACGCAATATGCTTGAAGCGCTGGCCGACCTACCCGATAGTTTACGACAGGATTTGAGTGCTGGAACTGATCCATTAGCGGGCCTGGCCCACGCATTATCCTTNCGAATGGCTCCGTCCGAAGACGCAATATGGCAATGGCTTCGNAAGTACCGGACTCACCCACTGCTTCGCGCGGAACTTCCTGAGTACAGTTTCCTCACCAGCGTCAATCCACCCAAGGACTTCCATGTCACTGTATTACTCCCGCTGTCCGGGGANCTTGGAAACGCTGGNCGCGCAATCCGNGATGGCATGCTCTATGAATACCAACGGCAGCAATCTNACTTCGGCGTTGCACTNCGGATCCTTGANACAGAAAAACTATCGAACGCAGANATGATTGCGATTGGACAATCCGCAGAGACAGANTTCATCNTCGGCCCGCTGCAAAAAGATAAGGTGGTCGNATTACTTGAGTCAAAGCCACGCGTACCNGTTCTCGCACTGAATCGTGTCCAAGCAGATGCGCTGGATCTATCAACGCCGTTTTACANTCTCAGCCTCGCGATCGAGGATGACGCGCAATCGACGATCAATCATGTCGCGCGTGAGGTGGATCAGCCTCGGGTTTTAGTGTTCCATACCGATTCACNGCTCGGNGAGCGTGCGGCAAATGCTATTCAGAGCCAACTCACAGCGGTTGGCGGCACGTNTGGCGGTCAATTCGCTCTCGATNGCAAAAAACCTGAANCAGCAATCACTGCAGCGTTTGGGGTCACAGATAGCGATAATAGGCGCCGACAATTATCGAAAGCATTAGGTTTACGCCTCGAACATACCACCAGAATTCGACAAGATATGACTGCGGTCGTTGTCCATACAGATCCAAAAAGAGCGCAACAAATTCGNCCCCTTCTTGATTTCTANTATCTGGATGAGACTCCCGTNTACCTTATCGGTGCCTATCGGCCTGACATCAACGAGATTNCTGAAGATCTTCGAAATAGCCAGTTAATGGTCACCCCCTGGGACCTCGGAACAGACGAAAAACAAATGCTGGCAGATCGAACAAATGCCCAAGGCGTCTTTGGCTCGCTGGTTGGTATTGGCATTGATGCAGTCCGCATGGCCATGCAACTCGGGTTTGGTGGCTCGACCTCNATCCGAGGACAAACCGGNTATCTAACGCTGGGTCCTGACTCAATGATCCATCGTCAACTATCAACAATTCGNATTACCAATACCGAACAAGTCATNGCGACCGACTGGGAGCCTGCGCCCTCACTGCTGAACTCGGAGTTGCTTCATGCAAACTGACGAGATTCTGGAAGAACGGATCGCGATGCGGATTGCCAAAGCGACTGACGCGTTACAGCAAAGTTTCGAACTTGCGCCACGGTTGGTGACTGCTGCCACTCAACTCACCAATTGTATTTTGAATGATGGGAAAATCCTGGTCATCGGATCTGGCTCGTCTGCTGCAATCGGTCAAATCTTTGCAACACATCTGATGCATCGATTTGAACGAGATCGGCCTGGGCTTCCGGCAATTGCCTTAAATGCCGATGCGATCACCATGAGCTCCCTGGCTGATGAATCCCGTTCAGAAAAGTATTCGCGACAAGTCAAAGCGCTCGGAAAAGCCGGTGATAGCATGCTGATCGTTTCAGCCACCGGTACACGCTCAAGTTTGGTTCAGTCGGTGATTGCGGCTCACGAGCTCGAATTACCGGTGATTGCCTTAACTGGCGGTGGTGGTGGTGAAATTGCACCATTACTCAATTACGGAGACACAGAGATTCGAGTAAACTCTGATCATCCGATCACAGTTCGCGAACAGCATTTGATGCTCGTGCATTGCCTAAGCGAATTGATTGATCTACAAATATTTGGCTAACTCAAGGAGTTGATGATGCGTTTACCTTTGATCCTGGCAATTCTTACGCTTGGTCTTTTGACGGGCTGTGCGACAGTCATCGATTCAACTACAGCAGAGCCGATTTCGGATAGCCGAGGCAGTCGGACAGCTGGGCAATTTATCGATGATGAAACAGCTGAAGTGACGATTGCAGTGAATCTTAAAAAGGCGTCACCTGAGCTTAAAGTCAGCAACATCAATGTTAAAGTCTACAATGGGGTGGTGTTAATTGCGGGACAGGTTCCGTCTGAGAATGCACGACAGCTCACTGAAAAAGTGACTTCACAACATCGCGGTGTCGTCCGTGTGATTAATCAGCTCGAGATCGCAGGAAAAGCGACGATTATTTCCGAAATCAATGACCTCACCATTTCAACACAAGTCAAAGCGCTCGTTCTCAAAGACCTGGGACGCAACGTGTATCAGCGAACCTTGATCACAACCGAAAACAGTGTGGTCTATGTGATGGGTTTTGTTTCGAGAACCGAAGCTGCTGCGCTTGAGAATGTCGTGAGTTCAGTGCGAGGGGTGAAACGAATCGTACGTGTATTCGAGTATATCGATTAGTCGTCTGATTTCACGATTCGTAATGCGGGCCGCTCGCGCTTGGGCGGCTCAGATTCCGCAGGAACTTCATCCTGAGCGGGCTCAAAGGTCGGCGCAGAGACATCGGTGTTGGGTAATTCAGGCACCCCACCTGGCTCCTGACCGAACGCCATTCCAAGACCTGATTCCTTCCCATAAATCGCAGTAATTGCACCGTAGGGTAAAACCAAGTCGGTTGGGACCCCACTAAACCGTGTCTGGAACATCAAGCCGAAGTCTGACGTATTCCAGGCGTTCAAAGCCCTCGGCGCAAGATTGAGAACAATTTGACCATCCTTCACGTGCGATTCCGGCACTTCCACACCTGGGTAGAAGCAGTCAACAACCACATAAGGATCTTCGCCCCCGTCGACTATCCAGTCATAGAGAGCACGGATCAAATATGGGCGCGAGGAACCGAGGGCCATAATTTAAGAACGCGGCATTTCCCGTTCGGCCTCAGACAGACTCGCCTGGAACGCATCCCGGTTGAACATACGATATTGATAATCTTGCAGTCCACGGGTTTGCTTCGGGGGTAATTCGACACCCAAATGTGGTAGTCGCCATAAAATCGGCGCGACAGTGCAGTCAACAAGTGAAAACTCCTCGCTCATGAAATATGGCATTTCCTCAAAGATTGGAGCGACAGCGACCAATTGCTCTTTCAGCTCTTTAGCTGCTGATGGNGAGCGCTTGTTATTGCGCTTGGCAGCTTCGATCGTTCGGATCAATGGCGTCCACTCTTTCTCAATCCGGTGCAAAAACATCCGCGCATTGGCGCGCGCCACCGGATAGACAGGCAGTAACGGTGGATGCGGAAAGCGTTCATCAAGATACTCCATCATTGTGTTGGGTTCGTACAACACCAAATCACGATCTAGCAATGTTGGGAGATTGTTATACGGATTAATCTCTGACACTTCCTCTGGAATGTCATCCGCATCGCAATCANCGATATCNACNGTGACTCCCTTTTCCGCCAGCACGATCCGTACACGATGGGACATGTGATCCGTTGGATCCGAGAAAAAGGTCATGGTTGAGCGTTTCGTCACGAGTGACATAAATATTTCAATCTCCGTAAACAGACAAAACAGCCGGCGTGAGCCGGCTGTTCGTAGAACNTAGGCTTGGTTGTGCTTAATGCACGTCTTTCCAGTATTCACGCTTCAGTAAGTAAGCAAATACAAAGAAGATCATGATAAACAACAGCACGTATATTCCCATGTCGTGGGCTTTCGCTTTCGAAGGCTCTCCAACATATTCCAAGAAGTTTACCAGATCGTAGATCAACCTATCGTATTCAGCTGGTGTCAACTGTCCGGAGCCTTCAACAACTTCTAGAATTCCGCACTGATTTTCAGTGAGNGGCTGTCCCGAAATTGAATCTGTTTGCACCGTTCCGTTCACACGAATCGGCGCTTCCTTNCAGACTGTGCGCTGGACACCCTGAAGCGGCTCCAGTACGTGCGGCATCCCAACTTTCGGGAATACTTTGTTGTTAACACCCAGTGGACGCGATGGATCGACATAGAATGTCTTTAGATACGTGTAGATCCAGTCTGGTGAGCGCTTCCGAGCGACGAGTGTTAAATCAGGGGGCGGTGCGCCGAACCACTCAGCAGCTCCTTTCGATGGCATGGCAATCGTCCCTAAATCACCAATCTTCTGATCCGNNGGCACAATNGNTTGNACCATNANNTCNGTGTCNATNCCNANATCNNNNGCNGTNCGTTCNTANCGCTGATAGCTCAAGCGAATGACANCCCATACAGTAATGACTATAGGTCGCCAAGCCACGCTGCAACGACACTTTGTCACCATAATCGGGTTGAATCGACTCAAGCGGGTATCCAGGACCACCAGCTGCAACAGCTACGGTCGACATCCATGAAAAGACCAAGGCCACTACCAATTTCATTTCGTCACCCTCGCTGGAACAGGCTTCGTCGACTCCCATCGGGTGTACCAGGGCATAGCGAGGAAGAATAAGAAGTAAATCGCTGTGCCTGCTTGCGCCAGCGCCGTCCGAACAGGCGTCGACGGTAAAGCACCAAGCACA
>PAFS01000062.1 GCA_002705325.1 Gammaproteobacteria bacterium
TTTCATAAATCCAGTTCAGTATGCCAGTCACACATGTATCCCTGAGTGCCGTGATCAAAGCTATCGTCTATATGCATCACAAGTTAACATGGACTAAAAGTATCTATTGAGACGGTTGTGTGTTCTACTCCGACCGCTTTCATTAGATCTTTCTGGCTCAGTGTCTGACTTTCCTTTGAATTCTTCTTTGAAACCCTAGTACCTCAAGACCTTAAGGTCTCGGCGCCACATATCTTATTTACGAGAAAATTATTATGAACACAGGCGTTATTAAATTTTTTGACACTCAAAAAGGCTTTGGCTTTATCACTCCGAATGACGGTGGCAAAGATGTGTTTGTTCACATCTCTGCATTGTCTCTTAAGGGCATTAGCTCTCTCAACGATGGGCAGAAAGTCTCTTACGATCTGCAGGAAGAACGCGGCAAAACTTCTGCAACAAACATTAGCCTCGAAGGCTGATCCATGTTGTATTCGCCATACGCCTTACGCATGGCGCGTTTTAAAATGAGGAGGATTTCGAAATGACTACAGATCACGATTCCGATTGGTCAAGCCTTGCTCTCAATTCGCCTTACAAATATGGCGACCGCATTACCACCGGCAATCCACAGCGCCAAGGCGTTGTCATGGGCTTTATCGGCAAGAAAAAAGAAACAATCATTGTTCAATTCGACCATAAGCCGGGACAAAGTATTTCGGTCAAAAAGGTTGACGTTTTAGAACTAACTCGAAAACGATGAGTTTTTGAGCTGACCTAATGAGGCCTAATCGGCCAAAGTCATCCTTATCTGACGTCAATAATCGATAGTCGAAATCTAATGTAAACGTACTCTAGATTAGGTTACTGCCGCTCCATAAAAATCGTCACTTCGGCCATATCGAATCCAAACTTCTGTATATATGAACGGTTGAATAAACGTCGCTCATCAATGGCCCAGAACCAATCTTCAAAACCAACCTCATACAAAGCGTCATCAACAGGAATGTCCATCCGATATGACCACCGGAGAGCATTACCATAGAAAGTACCAGAAGCCTCTCCAATGATGTCATCTGCAGTTCCCTGATATTGACCGTTATCAAGTCTCTCGATTTGCCATACTCGCTTTGCGGGACCAGTTCCAATCGAATAACGAAATCGTTCATCTAGCGTGATTCGATTACCTAAGATTTTTCCCTGAATATCAACCTCAAACTTTTGAATCACCTCACCCTTTCTGTTTTGCACAAGACCCCAAGCTTTCACAGTTCCATCAAAAAATTGGAATAGGTCGAAACTGGGTTCAATTGAGCGATATCGCTCACCATCTAAACTTGTCGCACAACCAGATAAGCCGACAACGGTAACAAATACATAAACCAATCCCCTCATTGTTTATCAATCCTTATCAAAGCTTCGCGTATCTCGGGTCTTGAAGTTGTTTCTGACAACCAAATTTCAAAAAATCTTCGGATCAACCCCTGATCAGTCATCGTTCCGATCGATACTCCATTTAGAAAAAACTGGGCTTCATCATACGAGTGACTAATACCAATAAGCTCGTCACCTTTCACGACATCCCTGAAAATACGATTTAACTCGGTCTTCCAAGCAGCGAGGTTTGATTCATTATCCGCACCCTGTTTTTGCATTTCCTCGAGTGACCATTTGGTAATATCAGGCCCAGAGACGTCGCGTAGATAATTCAACGATAGAGCAAACGGTTTTACCGATTCGTAACTGCCACCTGGAGCGTACAAACCGATATCATAAATATCCCAAAAGAGGATACTCAAACGACTCTGTCCAACGAGCATCAAATCGGGATACCCTAACTTAGCCAATGACTTTGCGTGGACCGTTACCGTTGCTGTCATTAAGGCGATCAATAGAATGCCCTGCAACCACGGGAATCCCCAATGGTGATGCAAATACAACTGCTGTGGTCTGATCGAGCCAAGGGTAATCGTTTGGTCTTGTGCCTCATGTTTATCACTAGTTTTGGCGCTTAAAAATGAACTGAGCCTCATCTTCTGCAAATAACTCCCACCCTCGTTCTCCCATGGTAGTCAGCATCTGACATGCTTTGACCTCAAAACCCTGTGTGTCCGACCATAGTTCCGACACATCCCAAAACTCCGAGCCTTTTTGGACCGCGGCATATTCCCATGTTTTCATACAACACTCCGTTCACTGACATTTTTTAAGCGCAATCGTTCTCCGTACAGACTGATTGTTAAACCAGTCGCGACAATCAATCCAATACCGATCAGTCCAAGGGGCGTTGGCACAACATCCCAAATAAAATAGCTCGAAATACCAACTGAGACGAGATAGGCATATTCATAGCTTGCTACCTGACTGGTTTTCGTCATTTGATAGGCTCGGGTGATGCAAACGAGCGCCAACAAAGAGAGCATCGCGATGATGCCNACCCACAACAANTAATCTTTGGAAACTTCTGTCCAGGGACTGAATAAAAATTGAGATTCATTCATCCATGNCTGTGAGACAGGGAATATTGAAAAGACTGTCGTTATCAAGCCTCCACAGATGCCAATGCCAAGCATGAAACACAAAAGGATTGCCAGTTGACTTTCACTACGGAGGTATCTAAATGTAAGCATTGACGCAATGGCATACATTGCGCCCGCACCTAATGGGAATAAATGAAACAGAGTTAGTTCCCCTAAATTGGGCGCAAGAATCAGGACCATACCGAGCACACCGATGACAACCATAATTACCTGCTTCAGACCAATAGCTTCTTTTAAAAAAATTCCTGAAAACATCAAAACGAAGATTGGCGAGGTGAATAATCCCGCCCCAGCTTCGGCGATTGGCATTAATGGCATGGCTGTAAAGTAGAGGAGTATTGCCGAGACCATACAGAATGTGCGCATCAACATTAACGGCCATCGTTTAGGGACTACAGACAATCCCATCAATCTTGCAACTAAAAGAATGCCGATAATAATGAATACTGATCGAATGAAATGGAACTGCCCTACGCTAGCGGAATCCGATACAACTAACACTAAATTGTCAGAGAACCCCAAAATTGAAATCCCAATGACGAGAAGCATCGGTCCCGATAGCGAGCCTTGGAATTGGGTAATCATGGCGCTTCGATCAATTTGGATAACCGTCTAAAAATTGGGAGGCAAACACCATCAAGATCAGCATCTCGAATTGTAACTAAATCCGAATACCTATAAGTAGCGTCTGGTGAGGTCTATGACCGTGACGGACCTGACTCTCCAACAAGTCCCGCGCGGTCGACCACCAATTCCTCACGAACAATCAACACATCCCGTGGGGCATCAATACCAACACTGATTTGCTGGCTTCCTTTAATCTTCACTACTGTGATGCGGATATTGTCACCGATACAAATCGATTCATCCACGCGGCGCGTTAATACAAGCATATGCCACCTCAATCCGTTGAAAAATTTCATTTTTGAAACATACGATTGATCAAACGAACAAAAATATTTCTGATTTTTAAGCTAGCACAATGACATAAATCAATGAAAAAACAGTAATTTGAAATAAAAGATATCATCTCTTGTCCTACAATTTTTTGTAATTTAGTTACAGATTATCAATGCAAGATGCGAGTACAGACTGGATTTAGCCAGTGATTATCAACAAAACCGATTTTTAGCGGTAATCGGAAATCCACTTTTTATTTTTATTTTCATGTGCTGAATAGTTCTAAATGCCATGAGGTCGGCTGACTCGATTAAATTAGAAGCGTGGAGAGGGCTGGCTAAGACGTAAGTGAACGACTTGTGTACGAGACACTCAATTTTCTAGCGCACAGAATATGCACGCAGCCAAAATATGAGACCAAAGTACAGAGATCTGCTGCACTAGTTTGCAGAGCAACTTTCTCCGGAGGCAAAGGTCAGAGGTTCGAGTCCTCTCGGGCGCGCCATTCAAGCCCCATAAAATCAAAGTCTCCAGCTACATCACGTGTAGGAGACTGTCCACAAGTAAAATGGTTGCACCCACTGCAACCATTATGAAAATGGCATTTCGGACTTTTTTCGGGAAATCAGCGCCCANTGATGCAGGGCGCTCATCAGTTGCGACAGCATTCGATTTCCGTTCAACTGGCTCGCGTGATTGTGATTCAAACCGAGACCATGCCTCAATCAAAGTCTCGACTGCTTGCCTTTCGTGAAAATTAACAATGTTCCCATCAACCGATAGTTCGATAGAACCGTCTGGCCGCTCTTTGAGTGGGTACTGGCTGTTCGAATCAGCCCATGCAATTTCTTTAATCTGCATCCGTAATTTCCAAAATATGTGATCGATTCAAATCTTTCGATGATTCAACACCAAGACCAAAGCAGCNAATTTTCAGCTCACTCATAAATTGTCGCAGAGTCGCAAGCACCGCCTCAGTCGATTCGGTTGCCGGACGCAACAACTTGCCCGCGACACCCACAGCGCTTGCGCCGAGGCACATCGACTTCGCTACATCCAAGCCATTCCGGATACCCCCAGATGCCCAGCAAGTGGTTTGCGGAAGCGCGCTCTTAATCATGTTCAAACTCTCGATCGTAGTGTATCCCCAGCCGTCGAATACGCTCTCCGAAGACAAGGTTTCATGAATTTCGGGATTCAACGCGATTTCAATATCGGCAAATCGGGTACCACCCATGCCGGCCACAT
Organism: Gammaproteobacteria bacterium; assembly: GCA_002705325.1. Next base: position 4,668 of record PAFS01000062.1, read on the forward strand.
CAAGGACGTCAACTCCGCTTGCTACCAACGCTTTCGCCGATCGAACGTCAAGCCCAAATCCCACCTCTTTAACTACNACGGGAACGGGTGACCAGGCACATACCTGAGCAATATCATCGATAATATTTCTCCAGTCTGTGTCACCACTCGACTGAAAGACTTCCTGCATCGGATTCAAGTGAAGAATGAGAGCATCAGCTTCAATCGAGTCTAGAATCCGACCTAAATCTTGTATGGCATCGAGTTGAGGCAAATTAACAGCACCAAAATTGGCGAATAAAGGGCGTTCACCAATGGCATTACGGACCGACCAGGTCAAACCTGAAACATTCCCTTCTTGAATACTGATCCGCTGAGATCCAACACCCATCGCGATTCCCAACTCATTACAGGCTTCAGCAAGATGTCGGTTGATACGTTCAGATTCTGAAGGCCCTCCAGTCATCGAGCTCACAAAAAATGGTGCCGCTGCCGGCTTACCAAAGAAGTCGGTCCCTAGATGAATCGCATTTAAACTAACATTCGGTAACGCGCGATGTTTGAGTCGGACACGGTCGAAACAACTTCTTACGGACTGTTGTTCTAATGCCACTTCGATGTGTCCACGCTTTCGCTCGAGATTATTCACGACGCTGCCTCGCGGCCCATTCGAGNAAACACATATGCGGTACAGTCAAAGCGGCCAATCCAATAAAAATCACCTGGTATAGAACGATATCAATTGATTCATAATATTTTTCGATGTGGGAGCCCGACACCGCAGCCACTCCCAAGGTCACAATCGTCAACAACAACATCACGATATACGCAATGAAGCGTGTTTCTTTCTTCATCGTTGTGAATTCAGCAATCAAATGGCGTGGACTGTGAAATCCACAAAAATANATAACGAAATACCACAAGGGTTCCAACGTAAAGGCGACCAAAGCTAAAGCCGAAAGCTCAGCCAACCGCAGTATTGAGAGCCTTTTACGATCGGCNAGTAGCATGAGTCCACCGATCAGACCGAGCGTTTGCAATAGAAGTGTTGGTATTGCTGCCGAATTTTCAAAAATAAGGAATCCAAAGATTTGTTCAACTTGCTCAGAGAATGTCCATGCCGGCAAACCAAGTACGAAGGCGCCNTAGGCAAACCCACCGAACGAAATTTGGTACTTCCAATCGCGACCAAAATGCAGGCTCGAAATCAATAAAAATAAAATGAGAGCCAGACTGGGTAGCAGTAACCAAAAGCCAATCACAAGACCANCGATAGCGCTATAAATCGTGAGAAACCAAACACNCGAAGGAAGATCACGGATTAATCCATACCTCGTTGCGACTATGGGATCGAGTGCCCCGTGGGGTAGCCCGACCAAAGAGATCAGACAAGACGCCAATATTAAGCTCAGATCCATCGATATCTCCCCAATAAAGCGCAAGTAAACGGCTTGGCAGGAGCANCTCGCAACATGTGAATCAAATCGACAGGAGACCGCATCATCATGAACGCCGCAAAACGGTCCGGGCGCATTCGGTTTGCGATCTGCATCAGGAGCTGAGGAATAATATCCGGCCGGTGTTCAATGAGGTTCAGGAACAGGCGGTCAGCCCATGTGGTGATCGCCGATCCTTGAAATGGTTGGGCAACATCATCGGTCACCAACTGGTTGGCCATCTGCTGACAAGCGTAGCGAATAGTTCGATAACCGTAGCCAGTTGCATCGCGAGTCATACCACCTCGCGCGCCAATGGGAATCCCCAAATGATTCGCTTGCTGTTTGAACCCCATCGGAATGTGGGCAGCCTCGTTTCGGACCACCCGATATCGACGGTCAGGAAATCGTTGCTGTAAATAGCTGACGTTCAAACGATCCAAGACCGAAAAATCAGCGGGTTTCGAGGTGAACTCGGTATGCTCCACCAATAATTGGTTGGCGCCCAACGGAAGTAAATAAACAAACTGAAGCCCTGAATCAGTTGCTCGCATGCAGTCCATCAATCCAACTTCGAGGATTCCGTGTGGCTGTTCAAAAACAACCTCAGTCCCTGCAAAACTCTGCGTTAATTGAAACGTATCAACCGAACATGGACGACTATCAAAGCAGTGAGTTGCCTTCGGGCTCTTATGAACCAACTCATCCACAAGGTCAATTTGAGGATGCGCTTCGATTGCATTCAGCGCAGATTCTAGAACATATTTTCCCGACCGGGTCCCATATTCAAAGCGAGACCCGTGATGAGACACATGATCATCACCGCTACTGAGCGTCCAGCGACTACTCGAATACTCCGGTCTAAGGAATGCGCGCTCGCTATCTGTGTACCAAAAACTAAAGGTTTTTGCTGCTAAGGAGCGCGGCTTCGGCTCAGAAATCAGCACGTGGCCAGGTAATTTTTTAAATTGAGCAAGCGAAGCGGCGAGCGTTAAACCGCTTAGACCACCGCCGATGATATGAACCCAGGGATCCATCGCATCAAGCCCAGTGGACCCCAGGGCGATTATTCAACCCTCGATGCAACTCGGCGTCGTGAAAACCCTGATATTGATGCGCCTTCCTCGAAAAAAGGAAGGTGACAACGCATCGCAAAGCAATCAAGCATTTATGCGTTTTAGTAGTAAAGGCGCGGCCAGCCCAAATATCAAAGCGACGGTCAGCGATAACCAAACCGATCTCACGATAGGTCAGTGCAGCCACGTAAATCGCCAATCGCGCTTGTGTCGGAAGGAAACAGAGACCAGAAATACCAGACTCATAACGAATCTCTGCTTCACTGAGTAGATATCCAACCACGTGTTTAATGCTTTCTGCTGTCTGTGCATCGGGTGACACAATCTTTTCTGCGGTCATTGATTCAAAAAGATCACCAGGTAAATAGACCCGACCATTCAAAGCATCTTCATAAACATCACGGCAAATGTTGGTTAACTGCATAGCAACACCCAAATCGACCGCATGATGTCGAGCAACTGGATCTTTCACACCGAATAGATCGCACATCAAAAGACCAACTGTACCCGCAACCTGATAACAATATCGTAGGAGTTCTGCTTCACTCTGGATCGCAACTTTTTCAGTATCAAGCAGAACGCCGTCGGTCAATTCAATCAAAGCATCAAGGCCAATCGATGGCTGAATTGCGAGTGCTTTGGCGACAATGGGGTGCGCGTTATCTCGATGGATCAGCGCTTGTCGTAAAACCAATAGTTGCGTACGCGCCTGACTCGCATCGCTCGCTGTATCTGCCAGATCATCAATTTCACGACAAATCCCATACAGTTCTGCCGCTGATTGCATTTGAGCCGTTGACAGAAAATGACTCGCAAAGTGAAAAGTGGTTCCGTATTTTTTTAATTGTTGTTTGCTCATACGATTCCCTAGACGAAAGCGCGCTTCACCATCGTTTCTTTAACCAGTTGTTCTACAACTTTTGCCGATGAAATGACCCCTGGCATCCCGGCACCGGGGTGTGTGCCCGCTCCTGTGAGATAGAGATTTTCGAACCCTTCGGCCTTGTTATGAAAACGAAACCATGCCGATTGTGTAAACAAAGGTGCAATCGAGAATCCGGCCCCCTGATATGACAAATAATCTTCCGCGAAATGATCCGGAGTCATCGAGAAGGGAGCCTGTATATGTGCTTTCAAATCAGGCAGGATCGTTCGATCCAGCGCATCAATGATACGAGATCGGAGCTTCGGTTCCTCGACGGCCCAATCAATGCAGCCACCCTGATGCGGGACGGGGGCAAGTACATAGAAACTATCGTGACCAGTTGGAGCAAACGACGGATCAGTCGCTGTTGGACGATGTAAATACAACGAGAAATCCTCAGCGAGTACTTGACGATGAAAAATATCATCGAGTAGATCTTTATAACGTTGTCCCATCCAAATCGTATGGTGAGCCACATCGCTGTATTGTTTGTTCGCACCAAAAAATAAGACGTATAAACCCATTGAGAGTTTGCTGTAGTCTCTCTTCAGACGTGTTGTGAATGGAATTTTGCTCTCCGGTAGTAACTCCCGGTACAGATACATCGGATCGCCGTTAAAAACCACGCAGTCTGCAGTGATGACTTCGCCCGACTCAAGCTTCACACCAAACACTTTATTTTGTGACGTCAATATTTCAGATACCGTTGTTCCAGTGTGGAAAGTAATCCCTTGCCGAAGCATTAACTGCTTCAACTGCTCGACCAGTGCACCGGTACCGCCCATTGCAAAAAAGATCCCGAATGCACGTTCGAGATAATGGATTAATCCATAGATACTCGTCGTATCAAATGGCGACCCACCGACCAATAACGGCTGGATTGAAAATGCTTGTCGTAATTTATCGTGCGACAGATGTTTGCAAACCATGTCCCACACTGACCGATCACTGCGAAGTCTTGCTAAATGCGGGATCTGCTTCGCCATGGTTTTAATTTCATGAAAAGGCTGATGGGCCAATTGAGAAAAACCAATATCAAACATTGCTTTCGAATGCTGAACCAATGACTCGTAACCAGCCTGATCTTTAGGCTCAATCCGACGAATCTCAGCCAATGTATTCTCAAGCGTACCGCCATAATCAAAGTGATCGCCATCCGGGAAGACAAATCGATACCAGGGTGTTAACTCTTGAAACTCGATATGATCCTCTCGGCGTTCACCGAAAAGCTCAAACAATTCATCAAATAAAAATGGGGCTGTGATAACGGTTGGCCCAGCATCATGCCGATACCCATCGACCTCAAATGCCTGAGCTCTGCCACCGATGGATTCTTGGCGCTCAACGACATGGACATCTAACCCAAGAGCGCGAAGGCGCAAGGCAGTTGCGATACCGCCAAAACCTGAGCCAACAACCAGCGCACTCTGGGTCATGCAGCAACCTGGAAGGTGGGATATTTCTGATGAAGCGCTTGAATCAAGACCTCAAAAGCTTCGATACAAAACGGCGGCAACGTCCGTACACGCTGTCTTGCATGTTCAAGATGCCAGTCAAAACGCTCTCTCAAAGCAACTTCGGGATCTGAACCATCAATGAGATTGTCAGCAAGAACCCAATAACCGTTTAATCTCTGATTAAAATCTTCCATCTGATCGGAGAGATCATCGGCCAACTGGTAAGCAACACCAATCGACGATGCACCCGCGAGCACTTGCAACACATCCTCGTCAGAGCCATCAGCAAGTGCAAGAACCATGGCAATAGGCAAGCCCAATAACGGTCCACTTTTGTGGCGAACAATCTGCTCGTAATCTTNAAATGAAATTCTTGATTCTGGGGTCCATTGACAATCGATGGTTTGACCAGCGGCCATCACACTGATACCTCGCGATAGCATTGTCACCAGTCGAGGCAATTGCTGGATATGATGCGGCGGTAACTGGGCGAGNTCTTCAAACGCAGCGCCGATCAAGTCATCACCAAGACAAATCGCAGACGACTTACCAGCGACGGTCCATACGGCCGCCTGTCCTCGCCTAGTCGAATCCTCATCCTGAACATCGTCATGGATCAGCGACGCTTGATGCAACAGCTCAACTGAAGTCGCAATCGATAACCGCGCAGCTTTTTCTAACGACTGTGAATGGCCAGCCGCCAGTGCGAGTACCGCGCGGGTCCGTGAGCCACCAGACGCCAAGTGATCTATAAACAATTGATTGAGACTAATTTCGTCTTTGACGGGTTTCGATCCATATTTCCGAAGANTATGTTCNAGCTCAATGAGATCATTCTCTAACAGGCCGAAGTCAANCGCTTCCATGATAATACCTCGCGTCAGTCCATCCCTAGTTTTTTTTATCATTCCGTTTTCAATACGCACGATTCATCGAAGGAACGCATTGAAAACGGGGTCTCTGAAGAGACCCCGATTATCCCNCTTTTAAGCTGAAGCAGGATTTAGGTTTTTGTTATCTGATGTTGCGGCGTACCAAACTAACAAGCAGAATGCCAACTTGTTGACAATGTCAGCGAGGTTATANACCACGTTCAACGTCTGACTTGCTGCTGCCGTAGTTGCACCAGACGCGTCAACCATCACGAAGTAACCGAGGACATAACCGAGAGGATAGATAGCCCAACCGATAGTGACCACTAAGCGCATATTTCCAAATGCACTCTGGACTGCAGCTGAGGCTTGTCCCGCCTGTTTTCCCGCATCGCCAGCAAAAATTTCATACAGAATGTAGAACCATCCCAGCATNCCNATGACAAATCCGACTGTAGCATCNATATAACCAGCTTCGCCCATAAAACCAGCAACCAACATGATCATTGTGCCGATCAATAGTCTCCAGAACATTCCAGCTGATGCCAAACCGATGGCAGCAAGTATCAGATAGAACTCAATCATCTGAAGTGGAACGGTCAACAGCCAATCGATATAGCGATAGACGGTTGGCGTTTCGCCCGTAGCGACCCACACATCGCGCATATAAAAATAGTGCACGGCCGCAATGAAGCAAACCAGTGCTCCAACAACCAGAGATGTTTTCCATTTACCCTCTACGTTTTGAACTTCCCANAAGAAGAAGATCGTAGCGGAAAGCATAGCCATGGAAATTAACCAGAACGATATTCCTACGAAATCGTCTGACGCGAGGTTGGCCGTGGCAAACGCTGATGATGGCAGCGCTGTCAGCAGACCTACAGGGACTAAGCCCTTTAAAAGTTTTGTNAATGTCATGTCTTGCCTCCTCAGGCACTGGAACAANTGTTATNTCTTTTGTTTNTCCNATCCTTGTNACAAGCCTGAACGCAAAAACGGAGCCAGCTCCCTCCTTGTTATTCAGGCGAGCCGTACTCCGTAACGACANACAGAAGTGAATCATAAAATTGAATTAATGACAAATATTTGACAAAGAATAGATAGAAATTGGANGCGNTGATCGATGACTGAAAGCTGCACTCTCAAATTATCACCAGTAATAAAACACCACACTGACGCAAGCTAAGGACAATTGATTCTCGTAAATACGCTATAATTCAATCAGTTAAAGTCGCTTAAGGCTTATCAGATGGATCCGCACACCGAGCATGCCTCCTGTTTTCTCACGGGAACCGCATTCCACTGTGACTCTCGTGCGTCGTAGAGAAGCATGCGTCCCGTCAGGCGACTCTCTCCAAAAACGAGCAAGTTGATAAGTTCTGTCGCTTGCATGCTTCCGATTGTTCCGGTTAACGAAGCCAANACGCCAGAGGTACTGCACTGGTCAACGGTACTGGGGGTATCTTCAGGCACCAAACACGCATAACACGGTGCCGCTTGATCACGTAAATCAAAAACAGCTAACTGACCGATATAGTTAATTGCAGTACCGCTCACTAGCGGTTTTCGAGATTGGAAGCATGCGCGGTTGATCGCGTGCCTTGTTTCAAAGTTATCCGATGCATCAACAACCGCATCGACCGATGTAATCAGTTGATCGAGCGCATCACGCTCCACTCGCTCCACCACCGGGTTAATGCGACAGCCCCGATTGATTGCCTCAAGCTCAATTTTCGCTGACAACGCCTTGTTCATCCCGAGACGCGTATCACGATGTAAGATTTGCCGTTGCAAGTTCGATTCATCAACAACATCGAAATCGCAGACCGTTAGTTGTCCGATTCCGGCCGCCGCCAGATAACTTGCGACCGGAGATCCGAGGCCACCCATACCGACAATGAGTACGTGAGCGTTCAGTAAACGCTCTTGACCATCCGTATCAAACTCGTCTAAGAGGATGTGTCGACTGTATCGCAGCAGCTGCTGGTCATTCATCTAGCCGCCGCCGCGTTTCATCGACCAATCGATACGCTTCAGGCACTCGGCGCGCTCATCATCACTACCAGACTGAAAGGTCCAGGTGGCTCGCAAGGATGGAAGACGTATCAATGCAATCACATAATCTGGCAGTATTTCAATCTGAATATGAATGGCGACCGCCCCATCCCGGACGTTGATCTCATGGCCATCAGCTACAATACCGCCAGGTACCGCTTGCTTGAGCCCACTAATGTACTCTTTAGGCGTCGCTGAGACCGTCCTAACGATCACATCAAGATTGTCCGAGCCCAACACGGTCAGCCTCCAGCGACGGGGGGCCAGATGGCTAATACTTCACCGGGGTTCAAAATTCGAACTGGTCGATCCTCTGGCTCAACGTAAATTCCATCGATAACCACCAAGTGAACCAGACGCTCAGGAAGGTCGTATCTCTCGATGATTCGAGCGATACTGTCGGCTTCTCCAACTTCGATCTCGGCTTCATTTTTTACCGAACCCGCAGGGAGAAATTCCGACAGACTCGCATACAACTTCAATGTCGCTGTTGCACTACCCATTCAAAACCATAGGCTGCTGAGCGCACGCGAGATATGCATCCATTACCCGCAAAGGCTCATCCATCAAAATGTCTTTCCATTCACCAAGATTAACCTCTCCCTGAATTAACCCACGCAAAACTCCGACGTGTTGAGTCAGACCAACCGAGGTTGCTCCAACCATTACATCATCTTTAAATTGCAGGCTAATATATCGACTAAGTTTCGGCTCAGACAATTCAACTCCCTCACCACCGTCAACACCTTCCCATTGCCCAAAAGAACTTGAGATCAGCCCAAGCGTATCGAGCACGTTGATCGCTAGAACGCCCGCATGCTCCGCAGACTTACCGGCCATGTTCAATGCAGCAATTCGTGCTTGATCCGCAGCATTCGGTTGAATTGCAGAGACCATCGGTGAATTACTAAACAAATCCGGCGCTTCAGCGACATCGCCTGCCGCGTAGATATCAGCGACCGACGACTGCATATTGCGGTCGGTCAAAATACCATTTGCCACTTCCACGCCAGAACCAGTCAAGAAATCAATATTTGGCCTGACCCCGGCTGACATAACAACAAGGTCACAGCCAATTTTTTCACCGGTCGACAGAGTGACGGTCATCTTATCGTCGCTATTCGGGGATGATGACGCCCCGCCAAACATATTCTTAAGTGAATCCAGCAACGATCCGTTGGTTTGTCCGGGTGCAGCAATCGCTTCGACCTTAGCCGATGTCACGACTCGAACACCCTTGTCCTGAACCCAGTCCTTGATAATACCACCAGCTTTTTGCGTCATCATCCGAGGAACCATTCGGTCGCCGAGCTCAACCACGGTCAGGTCAACGCCGTTCTTTGCGAATGCCTCTAAGATAATACAGCCGATGAATCCCGCACCAACTTGCACGACCTTCTTACCCTGTTTCGCCAGCTCAGCAATCGCTCGCGCGTCTTCCAAGGTCCAGCACGTGTGCACGTGAGGNAGGTCAATACCCGGNATCGGTGGACGAATCGGGTGNGANCCGGTTGCGATCAGTAATTTGTCATATTTNTNAGATGAACCATCGTCNANAGNCACCNTCTTCGNATNCGAATCGATCCCTGTTGCCTTAGCAACTTTGTTGGTGATCTTTAATTTCTTAAAATGTGTTTTTGCTTTACGAAGGTAGGTTCCCGCCTCATCGATGTTCCCCTCTAACAAGTAAGGGATTGCCATACGTGAGTAAGGCGGCTCATTCTCCGAACCAACCATCGTGATCTTGCCCTTCGGGTCCGCTTTACGNAGCGTTTCCGCGGCAATGACTCCCGCTGGTCCATTACCCAGAATTAGATATTTCATTATCAGCCTCAAATTGATGTTATTTATTTAAGGTAAAAAGCCCTCCAACCAAACGGTCTGGAGGGCTTTCGATTACTCAACTCACACGNACGACGATNCTGTCAATTCCNTGAAGCTGTTGGGTTACAGCCCGAGGCTCTTGAGCTTCTCAGCGGATGGGATACCATCNTTNTNCCAGCCACGGAGTTCGTAGTACTCGGGAAGCATTTCAGGAACTCCTGCAACCAAGCCTTTCGCGGGACCTTCCGTCGCAGGCTCAGTGGTCAACCGAGTCGGCAGCTGATCGTCTTCCTTGGTCAATCCGGCTTCAAGATTGAAGAGCTTCTCCATGTTCCAGATCCGCTCACCAACTTCTTGGAGTTTTTCCTCGGACCAGTCACCTTCACAGGCAGCGTCAATCTGCGCCTGAATGTCGCCAAGACCCCACGCGAAACTGGTAAAGACGCAAAGACCAGACGCATCAAACGCCGCGGTCGCGTCCTGGAACGCCATCACGAGACCTGGTTTCCCTTCAGTCGCGAGCGGATCGGTTTTCACTGGAATACCGAGCGTTTCAGACGCGACAGTGTAAGACCGTAGGTGACAAGCCCCACGGTTAGATGTTGCGTAGGTCAGGCCCATCCCCTGGATTCCACGAGGGTCATAGGCTGGGAATTCTTGCCCTTTCACACTCATTGAGAGCTCAGGCTGACCGTACTTTTCACATAGGCGCTTTGAGCCAAGCCCAATCTCGACACCGAAGCCCTCACCGTTGGCTGTCATATCGACTAACTCACAGAGGGCTTCCGCCGAACCGAATGGTGCCTTTAGACCGATCGTTTTTTCGTCTATGGTTCCGTTTTCGTACATCTCCATCACGGCGCCGACTGTGGCTCCGAACGAAATTGGATCAAAGCCTTGTTCGTTGCACACCATTTGCGCATATTGTAGCGCTTCAAGATCCTTTACGCCGTTCGCAGCGCCGAGTGCCCAGGCTGCTTCATACTCCAGACCTCCAGAGGCACCGTGGTACTGCGGCTTCTGCTGAACGGAAAAATGATCCTTATCGATCTTAGAAACACGCCCACATGCAATGGTGCACCCGAAGCATGCCTGGTTCGCTATCAATTGTGCTTTACCGTCACTCTCGCGAGGAGTCGCCATGGCCTCAGCAGAAATATCATTGGCACTCTCGAACTTCACATCCTTGAAATTCCTTGTCGGAAGAGCACCCATCTCGTTGATCACGTTCATCAGAACTTGGGTCCCATAGGTAGGAAGACCTTCGCCTGTTACGGCATTCTCAGCGAGAATTTGCTTCTTCTCAGCGGTCACTTTCTGGAACTCCGCTGGATTGGCAACGTTACTAATCCCCTTAGTTCCACGAATCGCAACCGCCTTGAGGTTTTTTGATCCCATGACCGCGCCAACACCAGAACGACCAGCAGCACGGTGTAAGTCGTTTACGACGCANGAGAATAAAACCTGGTTNTCACCAGCCTTACCNATTGAGGAAATGCGGATNTGTGGGTCCTGATTTTCCTTCTTGATTTGCTCNTCNGTATGCCANGTCGAGNTACCCCAAAGGTGGGATGCATCNCGTAGCTCNGCCTTATCATTTTCAATCATCAGATAGACAGGCTTCGGTGATTTCCCTTCAAAGATCACCATGTCCCAACCAGCAAACTTCATNTCNGCNCCGACGTAGCCNCCCGAATTCGAGCANGCGATTGCTCCNGTCAGNGGACCTTTGGTNACAACGGTGTAACGACCGCCCGTTGAAGCGATCGTACCGGTCATCGGACCTGTCGCCATGATGAGTTTNTTATCCGCCGATAACGGATCGACTTTTGGATCAATTTCTTCCACCAAATACTTTGTAGCCAGGCCCCGTGATCCGAGGTAATCCATNGCCCATTCCATATTNAAATCTTCAGCGGTGCAGGTCCCTTTTGTAAGGTNTACCCGCAGGATTTTTCNCGTCCACGCCATTNNTTATTTCTCCTTACAAACTTGCGTCNTTGGCTNTCGCAGCCCACTTACGCATCTTATCTAAACCAGTCCAGCTTGCGTCCACGTAGGTGATCGCGTCGGTTGGACACGCTTTTGCACATGCNGGATCCCCACCGCACAANTCGCATTTCGCAACCTTGCCGGTGTCGACAACGTAGTTGATTGTGCCGAACGGACAAGAGATCGTNCANACTTTACANCCCACNCATGTCTCATCTTGNACNACCTTTGCNCCNGTGNTCGCGTCGAGTTTGATNGAGTCNACNGGGCANGCCTGCATNCACCAAGCNTCGTCACACTGCGTNCAGGTATAGGGTACCTTGCGGCCCTCTTCCTCAAAACTGAANACTTTTATGCGCGANTGTGANGGGTTAAACACCCCCGTCTGCTCNAACGANCANGCCATTTCACATTGAAGACACCCGGTACACTTTTCCGGATCNATGTANAGAGACTTCTGCATAACGNACCTCNTTNTTNTAATAATTAANTTTTTCGCGGTTCCTANNTCTGTNACTNTGAACTTNNNNTCANAAGCCACNANTAAACTCCCTCTAGNCTANACACTACCCTNNCAGNNNTACAGTGTCCAATCATCTTTNNNGATATTGGGTATCACGNNTANAGATGCTAGNNANCACNNCCATTTCGNNCAATCCTNAAATCGACACATNTNANTNNGNGGTNGNNCNTNAATCATCNAATCTNAATNTTTAANCCNACCNNTGTTGGCTTACCTTCGCAAGAATAATTATCATTAGGTGCTCTAATAATTCGCTTGGCTCAACCAAATAGGATCATCCGGCAAGAAAAATGAGATTTTCAATCAAAAATCTGAGCCATACGTATGCTGGGAAAGTTCACGCGCTGAGCGACCTCTCACTTGAATTACAGTCCAATTCAGTGACGGCATTGCTGGGCCCAAATGGCGCTGGAAAAAGTACACTATTTAAAATCCTCGCAGGACTGATTCATCCAACCTCAGGTCAAATTGAAATCGACGGCAAACTTTGGGATCGCCAAGATTCGAAGCCTCTTGGTCATATTGGGTTTGTCTTCCAAGATCCTACTGTTGATCCAATGCGGAGCGGNCAAGCGAATCTCGTATATGCAGCNCGGCTTCAGGGATTAGCTACTCATCAGTTTGCCCCACGGATTGATGAGTTAGTTGATGCGTTTCAAATGAGTGAATTTATCAAACGNCCNGTCGGGTCTCTGAGCGGGGGACAGCGACGGCGCTTGGAAATCGCGAGAGCCCTGATTCACCGACCTGGTTGGTTATTTCTAGATGAACCGTCCACAGGTCTTGATATAGATAATCGGCTCCGACTCTCTGAACACCTCCATCGATTGGCAAAATCAGAAAAATGCGGAGTACTCTGGTGTACACACATACCCGACGAACTTTGGTCCGAAGATAATGTTGTCATCGTAAAGAAGGGACAAAAGGTGTTCGCAGGTTCATTCGGCTCGATCGATGAGTTGATGGGGCGCTACAACGAGCTGGTGAGTGCGTCATGAAACAAAGCTTCGCGTCTCCAGTGATAGCAATTTTTCATCGCGAATTCGATCGTTTNGTTAAGCAAAAAGCACGGTGTGTCTCAGCAATCGTGCGCCCGCTTCTTTGGCTTGTCGTTTTCGCGGCCGGCTTCCGAAGCGTGTTGGGCATCGCCATCCAGCCNCCTTATGAGACGTACATCACCTACGATCTTTACGTTACACCGGGCCTGATAGGCATGATCGCACTGTTTAACGGCATGCAATCCTCGCTTAGCATGGTTTACGACCGTGAGACTGGTAGCATGAAGCTGTTGATGACCGCGCCAGTCAGTCGACGATTACTTCTGGTCTACAAACTTCTCGCGACAGCGACGATCTCTTCACTCCAAGCCTATATATTTATCGGAATTACAATATTGTACGGGGTTGATCTTCCTTGGATTGGTCTGCTCAGCTGTCTTCCGACAATCTTTATCGCATCATACTTCATTGCTTTGGTTGGGCTGATCTTGGCCAGCCAAGTAAAGGAGCTTGAGAACTTCGCAGGGATCATGAATTTCGTTATCTTCCCCGCATTCTTTCTCTCCAGCGCGCTTTATCCTTTGTGGCAAATTCAGGAAACGAGCGAGATTGTTTATCAATTAGNCGTTCTAAATCCGTTCACCTATGTGGTTGAGTCTATCCGCTTCGGAATGCACGACACGCCACTGACCGCAGCCACAGCTGGATTATGTGCCGCGAGCGTCGGCTTATCGTTTGTNGTTCATAAATTATTTACGTTCGGACAGACGCGTTGACGGAAGCATTACTAATAACCGAGGACAAGGCTCTACCATAANCGTTGAAAATGACGAAGTCCCAGCGTGTTATATAGGGACTAGAGCGATACTAAGGCGCACCCTCAAACAAACCGACCCGNGTCAATGGAATCATTCATTAGCTTGTTTGGCAATTCGACTCAGTTGCCAGTGCATACACCACACCTGACACGGCTGAGTATTGGTGCACATCCGGCTGGCTCTCAAGAATGCTCAGAACTACGTTGGTCAGGTTCTGACTGTTCCATTCCGATGGCAGACAAACCGGCTCGCCGTGGACGAGAAAAGCGTACGGCTGATCATTGAGTCGCTCGCGTGTTTGGTGACGAGCACCCTCGACAACACCCATCACAAACGCCATGCAAGGCTCTCTGTCCGCCTGACACTCGCGCAGAAACCGCTCAACCGTAATGAAACCACCCTGCGCTAAAGCGACATTACAAAATCCGCTAATGACCAGGGCACCAATCAGTTGCCTCATTAAATGTCGGGAACCTTAACGGTGACCTCAAACGCTGAATACCAGGCAGCCAGATCTTTCATTTGCGCCTTTGAAGGCCTTGGGCGATTATGCTCATCCGGCGATCATGACGTATACCTTTTTTATAATCCACGAGTGCTTTTTCGATATACAACGAGCTGAGTCCAGCTAAATTCGGGGTCTCAGGATTTCGTGCTATACCGTCTCGTCCGTGACAAACAGAACACTGGGCACTGAGAGATTTCCCAAGTTTTAAATCGCCCGCGATTGCCGGTAAACAATTGAGCGCAAGGGCCAAAGAAACTACTAACG
>PAFS01000063.1 GCA_002705325.1 Gammaproteobacteria bacterium
GCTTCTAAATTGCCTTCGCGTTTCGTTTCCGTCGCCATTCTTTTCTCCATGGGGGATGAAAACCAGGGACGGACCCCTGGTTTTCGTGCGAATTAAGCTTCTGCTTTGTACGCGTCCAGAGTTTTCTGGAATTTATTTGCGTGACTACGCTCTGCTTTTGCAAGAGTTTCGAACCAATCAGCGATTTCGTCGAAGCCTTCTTCACGTGCAGCCTTTGCCATGCCCGGATACATGTCTGTGTACTCATGAGTTTCACCTGCAATAGCAGACTCAAGTGCTTCAGCAACGTTTCCAGCAGCCAGACCAGTTTCAGGATCACCTGAACCACCCTGAATGAGGTATTCCATGTGGCCGTGTGCGTGGCCAGTCTCACCTTCGGCAGTGTTACGGAATACGTTAGCAACTTCAGGAGCGCCTTCGATGTCCGCCATGTTTGCGAAGTAGAGGTAACGACGGTTTGCTTTTGACTCGCCAGCGAAGGCAGCCTTCAAGCTTTCTTCAGTTTTTGTACCCTTCAATTGCATGCGATTTCTCCTTAAATAGAGTCATGCGTTTTTTACATTGACACCGCACCGGGATCCCGGTGACGAATGAAGTATGGGGACGGGTGTAATTTAATTCCAAGAGTATTTATAAATAACTTCGATAAATTTTCTCTATAAACGTTTCTGTTATTCGGCTACGTTTCCGATCGTACGATTCCTGAGTTAAATCAGCATGCGCTGATGCGTTAAAACCCGCTACACTTTCTCAATGCAATTGAACTCTCCCCAGTATCAGGCGGTGACGGCGCCTGGATCGAATTTACTTGTGATTGCTGGTGCAGGATCTGGCAAGACCCGCGTGCTGGTCGAGCGCATGGCCTACTTGATGCGCGACCAAGGGTTGTCTCCCCATGCATTGATGGCTGTAACCTTTACCAATAAAGCGGCGCGCGAAATGCGTGAACGGCTAGAAGAGACGCTTGGCCGATCATTGCATGCGATGTGGGTTGGTACTTTCCACGGTCTGGCGCACCGATTCTTACGTTCCCATTGGCGTGATGCCGGACTCATTGAGCAGTTTTTGATTCTTGATTCAGATGATCAGCAACGGATGATGAAGCGTATCATTGCAGACTTGCAACTGGATGATGCGAAATTTAAACCGCGCGCCGTAGCTGGCTTTATTAATAGTTGCAAGGATGAAGGTCAGCGGCCGCATCATCTACAAACGGGACGTGACTATTACAACGACACGTTGATCCGGCTGTATGCCGAATATGAGGCGCGATGTAACGCGCAGAATCTTGTCGATTTCGGCGAGTTATTATTGCGTACGTTCGAGACACTTCAAAACAAATCAGAGCTTTTGCGGCATTATCGAGACCGTTTTAGTCACTTATTGATCGACGAGTTCCAAGATACAAACACCATTCAATATGCATGGATCCGTTTACTTGCGGGCACGAAAACTCGTGTCATGGCGGTCGGTGATGATGATCAATCGATTTATGCGTGGCGCGGTGCCCGGATAGAGAATATTCATCGGTATGAATCTGACTTTGCGCCAGTGACGACCATTCGATTAGAACAAAACTATCGATCCACTGACGTGATCTTGAAGGCGGCGAACGCAGTGATCGCAAACAATACGGGTCGACTTGGAAAAGAGCTGTGGACGGACCAGAGCGAGGGTACCCCGATCCAGCTTTATGCAGCTTTTAACGAGCAAGACGAGGCGCGTTTTGTTGCCAACCGCATAAGCCAACATGTCGATCAAGGCGGTCTCTATGGAGAGCAAGCGATTCTTTATCGTAGTAACGCCCAGTCGCGTGTTCTTGAAGATGCATTGCTACGCGCAGGTATTCCATATCGAATCTATGGTGGCCAACGTTTCTATGAACGGCTCGAGATCAAAAATGCGCTGATGCATTTACGGCTGATTCAAAACCGGTTCGACGATACGGCTTTTGAACGCATTATCAATGTTCCACCACGGGGTATTGGTGAGAGGACAGTCGAACAAATTCGCCAAATGGCGCGGGATGAAGGCAAAGGATTATGGGATGCTGCGTTACAACTGACCCGCGGTGACGGATTGAGCGGTCGTGCGAAAACCGCTGTGGTTGCATTTATTGATTTAATCAATGACCTCGATCGCAAAGCGACTGATCTCGAATTGTCAGATCTGGCCCGTGATGTAATCGACACCACAGGGCTCCTTGCATATCACGGTTCAGAAAAGGGAGAGCGTGGTCAAGCGCGCGTTGATAACTTAAACGAACTCGTCAGTGCGTGTCGTGCCTTTGAGCCCGAGGATGAGGAGTCGTCCGTACTTCTTCAGTTTTTGTCTCAAGCAAGTCTCGATGCAGGTGAAACCCAAGCGGACCCAGATGCAGATGCAGTTCAATTAATGACGCTTCACTCGGCCAAAGGACTCGAGTTCCCTCGGGTCTTTTTAGTGGGCGCTGAAGAGGAGCTGTTTCCTCATGTGATGAGCCTTGATTCTGCAGGTGGGCTTGAAGAAGAGCGACGTCTTGCCTATGTGGGAATTACACGCGCAATGCAGCATTTGGTCGTGACTTATGCAGAGACACGTCGGTTGAACGGCCGTGATCATTTTGGCCTTCTGAGTCGGTTTATTCGCGAGATTCCACAAGACTGTATTGAAGAGGTTCGTTTGGAATCACAAATTAGCCGGCCGTTTGTGTCATCATCATTTGGCGCAAGACCAGTTGATCGTCCGCATCGGCATCCGAGATTCCAAGATTACGATGATGGGTCTGGGGAACAGACAGGCTTAGGGGTTGGTTCGCGCGTTGACCACGGGTTATTTGGCGAAGGGACGGTCTTGGCTTTTGAGGGATCAGGGCCACAAATGAAAGTACAGGTCCGTTTTGACGATGGTTCGAAAAAGTGGCTGGTCCTTCAGTACGCAAAGCTTGTGCCACTCGGATAATTAGGACCCAGGAACCTGACGAATCCGCCCATTGGAATCTATCGCGACGAAGACAAATCGGGTTTCGGTGGACTTATAACTTTCAGCGTCTTGTTCTGTTATCCAGACTTCAATGCGGATCTGCATCGATGAGCGACCAATATCCTCCAGTTCGCCATAGATCGAAACCTCTGACCCAACAGGCACCGGCGCAATAAAATCAACATTCTCAATTGATACAGTCGCGCAACGACCACCACTTGTTTTCATTGCGATCTGGGCGGCTGCCTGATCCATTTGATCCAACAACCATCCAGCATAAATATCGCCAAGCGCATTTGTGAATCGAGGATGCGCAATGACTCTGAGAATCAATTCGCCTTCTGGGGTTGGATCCTGCTCATCAAGCTCCACGTCAATTCCTTGTTATCCGATTGAAGTGTTTAAAGTTTACATGGTCATGAGGCATTCAAGAAGTGGTCAAGACAGGTCACACGATGCGTTGTCTGCGAAATCGCTCGAGCAATCATCGATTCTGTTGCAAAAAGTTGGATCGATTCTTTGGCTCTTGTGAGCGCAGTGTAAACAAGCTCCCTACTTGGCTTGAAACGTGATTGCGATGTGATTGGCTCAGGCAGACAAATGAAGACAGATTGGTATTCAGATCCTTGGGATCGATGGATACTAATTGCCCAGGCAGATTCGACCGCACCCAGTTGGTTTTTTCGAAGTGGTTGATCAAGATTCTCAAATTGGACGCGCGGATTTGGCGAGTCATAACAACCAACGACAGTACCGATATCTCCATTGAACACGCCGATTCCCGCCTGATTTTCGGTTATCAATAAACGCTCGCCGAAGCCGTTCAGGCCGAGACGTTGGGTTTCTACTTGGACTAAATGATTGATCATCTGACGTCCACCGGCACCCTCGCTGATTGCTGTCAGGCACTGGAAATCCGAAGAGGCTGGGGTTCGTGTCCGTTGTAGACCCTCGAAATAGGGTCGATATCCATTAATCAGAGTGCTTTGTAGACGGTCGATTCGTTGGTTGTCTTCCCAAAACATGCCCGAATCCCTCAGCCCTTGAATGAAGTGTTGAGAGTCACCGGATAAACACAGATCCTGGAGTTGAGCCAGTGTTTCCTGACCCTCAATTCGATGGCGTTNAGTCAGCTCAAAGCAATGATGAGATAACNNNTTNGATTCTGTGAGGACTNTGAGGATGCTTCCGGCTTCAACACTGGCTAANTGGTTGGGGTCACCCATTANTACGAGATGCGCATGATCGGCTAGCGACTTCAGCAATCGATCAAATAAATCAAGTGANACCATCGAAGCTTCGTCGATCAGCACAATGTCAGCTGAATCCAGTTNTTTGAGTTGTCGATGAANCGTCGTCGCTATCACAGGTTCGANATCAACTAACGNCATTGTNGATATTGCGGCGTGAAATGATTCAGTTAAGCGAACGGCTGCCTTGCCAGTTGGCGCAACTAAGGCGATACGTGGCTGTCTTTCGAACAGGGTTCGTTTAGCAGCNACAATAGCGGCTGCAGTCGANGTCTTTCCTGTACCAGGGCCCCCTGTCACGATGGCGAGGTGTTGTTTTGCCGCACCGATAATTGCGCGTGATTGTGATGGATCGGCATCTGNCATCAGTTGTCTTGGGTCAACGCTGATCGTTAGCGCAGGAAGCGTTGAACGCTTTTTGAGTGCGTCCGCAACGCGCGATTCCTGGGNGAAATGTCGACGAATTTGCAGCGCATCATGATTGACAGCGAAGAGTGTCGCGAGCTCTGAATCGNTTAGGGTTTGTGCCCATAGATCAGCCTCCTCATTGGATAAGCGCTGCGCAGTATGTCCTTGATGAATTGCTTCAAATAATTGTGTGACCGAGGCTTCTAATTGTCTGGGTAGTCCGGCTTCTTTGATGAAATTGAACACATCTGCTGATGTCATGGGATGCATAGGCAACTCTCCTCTAACGCCAGCACACCATTCATCTCAATTGGTCGCCTCCAAATACCACGATTGGGTGCATCGACTCCGCGACAAAAAAGATAAATTACCTCACCCAAATGTTTTTCGGGATCGTAGTTTGCCAATCGGCTTTTCAGCCAGCGGTGTAATGCGAGGGCGTAAATCGCTGCTTGAAACCGATACAACGCATGTTCCATGGCGGACTCGATACGCTCGTCTGAGTACGCTTGATCATTTGGTCCGAGATGGTTTGTTTTGTAGTCGATGAGATGGAATCTGCCGTCTGCCTCAAATACCAGGTCAATAAATCCAATTAAATGACCATCGATGGATTGTTCGGCTATTGAATCGACTGGTTTCCACCAGGAAAAGGCAGCACACGCGTTTATAAGATCTTGTAACTGTAATCCGCGCTTTAATGGGAGTTCAAACTGTGGCTCTGGTCTTTTTCTGTCCACGTTCAATGTCTCGAGCATCACATGTGGAAAGACTTTGGTTGAGAGGATCTGTTGTACCCAATCAATGACAATGGGTACGTGAATTGGATCGAGATGGACTGGCCAATTGGTCTTGATGAAGTGCTCAAGTGCAGGCGTATCTCTCGTGTCATTCGCATGCCATTCGAGAACGGTATGAATAAAATTACCGGTGTCCGTACCCCCCGGAACTCTATGCCATTTCTCGTTGAAGTCGGTCTCTACGAGAGCATGCTCTTCATCCGCGGCTTTGGAAATGATCTCATGGGTACCACCATGTTTAATCAATCCTGAGAAACTTCTGAAAAACCATGATGGGTGGTGCGGTTGTTGCAAATATGGAGAGGCTGCTAGCGGGATTGCGATGGGTTGAATCACTTGATCGACCGAGGAAATTTCAACCACTTGGTGATCGGTCCCGAGGCCTGTCAAGTCGCGATCATCAAGCAGACGATGTAGCGTACTTCCCGCGTTTGGAATCCCCAAAAATACGGCATGCTTTGCGCGAGTCAGAGCCACATAGAGCAGGCGGTTGAGATCTTCTTCCTGATCACGAAGTGCGGGTTCAAAGGCTGTCTCTGTGAGATCGATGATCGATCCATTGGCGTTACAGTAATCGAGCCCCCATGCGTTTTTGGGAAGTGCTTTTGCTGTGATTTCATCGGCCAAAATGACCACGCGATATTCGAGGCCCTTCGCTCCATGGATGGTGNTGATAGTCACAGCGCCTGATTCGATCGGTGGTCGTTGGCTCGTCCGATCATCGGCATCGTTGGTNGCGGTTGTTTGTTGCGACCACCATATCGCTGCTTCAAGGGGTGATAAGCCCTTTGCGTCTTCACCAAAAATTTCTANACAGTGAGTCAATATGTTCCAGTCTTCGAGTCCATTCAGATTGTGTGGAATACGCTGAGCGGTCAGACAGATCTCAAATAAACGCGTGACAGCAGCCGCTGGCCCATCGGATTTCCAAAGATCTCGTGCATTGAAAAGTTCGGTTTGCAATTCAACAAAGCGCGATTGTTCGCTCAGTTGTCCTGGTGCGTTGAGATCGAAACCCATAAGGGTTGTTGACGCAGCAGACGCGATGCTCGAGAGATCATCTGGATTTGCAATCGCCTCAAGAATCAACACCATTTCTNTGGCGATCCGCCGACTGAAAATACTGGCTTTGTTCTGATAGTGAAAGGCAAGACCCATTCGGTCGCCGGCTTTTTTGATCTTCTGTGCCGTGGTGCGACTCTGAACTAAGATACAGAGATCTTTTTCACTGATCGGTCGTGCGGCGATCCGGCACGAGCCCTCTTGTCCGCCGGCCAAAAGTGATCGAGTCAGCAAGACGATGGATTCAGGTGATAACGAGTTGGCCCAGTGAAACCCAGCGGTTGCTTGATGCTTGACCGTTAAAGGCGCGATATCGTGGGGGCGACCGGCTTCTAGCCGTTGATATTGTAGCTGCTTGCCGACAGTACAGTTGCCATCGAATAGCGCATTGAGCCCATCAACGACCGTCTGCGTAGACCGATAGACTGTATCCAGATACCAGAGACTATGTTCGGGAAGGGTTGTTCGGATTTGATGGTAGAACGCGGTGTCAGCTCCACGGAATCGGTAGATTGCTTGTTTGGGATCGCCGACCATGACCATTAAACGGTCTGACTCATCTGGATATAAATGATCAAGCATGTCCCATTGATGACGATCGGTATCTTGGAATTCGTCGACGAGGATAAGCGTATGTTTGGGTCTATCATTGTCGAGCCGTTTTGCGGCTTCGGCTGCATCACGAATCACCTGATCATTGTCTGTGATTCCGAGTTCATTCAGTCGGCGCCGAAACAGACGTCGTAACAGATGGAGACAATACGCGCGAAACTCGATTTCGATGGCTGAAGGTTTGACGAGTTTGACCCACTGATCGAATGCTGTGCCNTTGAACTTACCTTCCCGCTCTCGAAAATACGTCATCGTTCTTTCAGGAATCTCCTGACGAGTCGTCGCTTTTTCGATCGCGGCGCAGTGTGTTTTGAGCGATTTGAGGATCAATCCTTTCAAGGCAAAGAGTGACTCGGTATCGGAGAACAAAGCATCCTTTCGATCAGTGAATTCAGACANAAATCCACTGAGATTTGGGCAGNCNNTTNTGGAGGGGTTGATGTGATCGATTGGTTTCCATGCGAGCTCAGCGCGGCCTACGAATGCTTTTAGGCCACCAGTGAGTGAGCTCACAATTTGTGCACCATGTTCCGTGACGAGTTGTCGGTAACAATCGATCGCAACTTCTTGACGAATGCTTGCGACCTCAGTCTCCACGGGAAAGCTCGGGACCCCAACGCTTGGTCCAAAGTCATTGATCAAACGCATTGCAAAGCCATGGATGGTTTGTATTTCGATGGTATCGATTCGTCGAAGTGCGCGGCTGAGCCGCTCGATACNGACGTCTTNTGACAACTCCGGATAACTGGTTGCTAANTCCGATTGCCNGTGGCTGAGTTGATTGATCTCTTCGATCAGCCGTTCCCGAACNCGTGCTCTCAGTTCTCGAGTTGATGCTCGAGTAAACGTCACTAGCAGACAATCCTCAGGTTGACGACCCTCGATCGCCAGAGCGCGCATCATGAGTGACATCAGCGCATAAGTCTTTCCGGTTCCCGCACTTGCTTCGATTAAATGTCGCCCAGATTGCGGGAGGAGTTCTGGCTTAAAGCGTTTCACAAGGTTTTCCCAAATAATGAAGAAGCGGTTGGACTAGGCGGTGACAAAGATCCGAGTGTTTCTCTGAGATGTGTGGATCATTTTGAAAAATACGCCGGTATTCGGGTTGTTGCGCAAGTGTCCTGTGATTCCAGTCAATCCGAGGATTTGCGGCGCCATCTTTGGCGAGCGTTTTCGCTGTTGCTAGCGCGAGTGGCGCAATGAGCGCGCACGGAGCGTGTCGATCGCAAATGGCTTCTAACCAATCATTAAGCAACGTTTTTGCTTCATCGGTCGGAATCGGACCGAATGGTGTGACACGATGATCAAAAGTCACCAGCTGAAAAATCTGCTCTGTTGGTTCAATCGCATAAAGTATCAACCCTTCAAGTAGAGCGCGGAGGCCTCTGACACCGTCAAGCGAGGACTTGATCACAATTCGGGGCGCTGTGATCGTGCTGATCCCATCAACCTGTACTATGAATTGACCAAGCCTTAATTCCGATGGTTCCACTACTTGGGCTTGTGTCGCGAGAGCGTCAAAAACCACTGAAGGGGCGTAGTGTTGCAGTGCTTCGTAGACATCGATTTCATCGGGGAGTTCCGCGTCATACATGAGACAGTCAACAAGAGAGTCCGCCGTTAATTGCCGTTCGGCGACGCGCTGCCGCATTTTAAACGCGCTGAAGGTATCGATAGCCAATGGCTCAACATTGAGTTCCGGGAACTCAGGAACACGAATGCGAGCCCCTTTTTGCTTTAGAAATGCGACAGCCGGCTCTGCGGCGGCATCAAGAAACTCTTGCACGGTCCAGGCGGTCTGAATCGCCTGCTCCACTGTTGTTGCCTCAGGATCGCGCGTTGGACGCCCATCAAGATTGATTCCTGAGGGTAGTTCAACAACTGGAGATGCGTTATCAGGATCCCTAAAGCAATCAATCAATGAGACCACGCCTGGACCGGGAAGTTCTGTGGTCTGGTGGATGGGGTGCTTTCCGATCCAGCTAATCCACAACTGATCGCTTGTATTCAACACGATATCGGCAAGCACTTGGCGTTCTTTTTCAGATTCGATTAAATCGCCAGGGCAAGGGTTTTTTGCAATTAAATCCCAAGGGTGTTCATTGGATTCTTGAGGGAAAGTGTCATGGTTTGCTCCGAGTATCGCGACCACTTGATTTGGAATACTACGAATGGTTTGCGGCGCGGTGACTGATAGTTGGTCATTGAGTGCAAGCGGTCGAGACAGCCCGGCTTGTTGGTTTAACTGAACCCACTGAAAGACCGTGTTTAGATTGACATTAGCTTCTGCAAATCGGGTGGTGAGTCGGTGGAGATTCAAACTTGAAATGTGACCAAGAGTCAGCCGGTTGACTGCCTCGTCAATCCGTTGGATTGCAGCATGAAGAGGCATCATGTCGGTTGCAGACAGTAGATGTTCGATGGCAGAGAGGACTCCCATGAGTCGATCAAGCCCATCAGTTTGCTCAATCGATTCGGTTGGCGTGCTGTCAGTTTTAAAGGCAGCGTCTGGATCAGTCATCAGTCCTCTCAAAAGCCGCTTTTTGGCAGCTTGCAAGGTGTGTCGATAGCCTGATATCCCACGTCGTGCGCCTGATTGCACAATCCAACGTTGGATACGTCTCAATTGCTGGTCACTGAGCTCAAGTGTCTCGCGGACTGTGATATTTGATAGGAATCGGTACACCGAACCGGCTTTAAAGCCTGAGCGACACACCCCGGCTAGCAGATTGATTGCGGCCACTTCGATTGGCTGAATGATTAAAGGATCCGCTGTGGTTGGAAGCCGCTGTAACAGATCAGATGAATGAAATATCCGTTGTACGATCGGTCCATACAAAGCCGGATTTGGTGTCACGATCTGTACTTTTTTGAGGTTTCGGACTGGATCAACATTCAACCAATCGATCAGCCACCGCTTCAATTCCATAACTTCTTGGGTTGGACTCGTTGCACTGATCAAAGAGACGGACTGATCGATCTTGATGGATGCTTTTCGGTTGTCAAAGATCTGCGCCTTGAGTTCGGACAGTGCACTTTTCGGTGCAGTTGGCGTATAGCCCTCGATTGGTTCATCGTCGCCGAGCATCGACAAGACTTTGGCTTTTTCACGACACAGGTCTGCAAGAATGGGGTGAGTTTCCGGTAGCTCGAGCGCTCCCTGCGTAAACCAAGGCTCTGGGGACGGAGATTGGGTGCAAAGAAACAATGGTGCGTTGTGTGACCATTGTTTCAGAGCGTTCATTGCGAGCATCGATAGACGATCTGGATTAAAAAGAATGATGCGAGCGATCGAATCGAGACGTTCTGAATTTGGTTCTTTGAGAGCATCCACGAGTTTTCGATGTGGGGCAGTCGGCAGCAGTGGCTCGATGTCTCGCCAGAGAGCGATTTGCCAGCCGGAAGATTGTTGTATTAGCGATGAGGCTTTTTCAGGATTGGTCAGCCAGTCAGGGCGCTCAGCTAGATAATTCTGGAATATCTCGAATAAGCAACCGACTTGTTGTAGATACTCAGGTTGAGTTAACTCAGGATATTTTTGCTGCCAAATTGTTGCGATAGCCCAGTACAAACCAGACTGAAATGGTTGATCTGGATGCGCGTCTGAAATCCACCAAATGAACTCATTAAAAGTCGTGACTTTGGTGTTGGCTAAACTTCCTAAACGATCGGTCAGCTCAATTTGTAGCCAGCGACCAGTATCGTGATTGGGCACGATTAACCAATCTGGAGCGAGCGGAGATCTAAAACTCTCAGCTGAGAGAACACCCGCGGCCGTATCGACAAGGGTGTTGAGATCGTTGGAAAAGACAAGCTGCATAATCGGATTTCCGCATGTTTGCGATCTTTGCGCAACCACTGATAACAGGTCACACTGTGCGCTCGTTAGGAGAATATATCGTGCAAAACCCATTAGTCGTTGATGACACTCGAATCGCGCAGATGAAACCATTGATCACGCCGGCCATTTTGTTGGAAGAATTGCCGATGTCAGACGCAATGGTGGCATCAGTTGCTAAGGATCGCGCTGAAATTACAGAGATTATGCATGGCNGTGATCCACGCTTGGTGGTGGTTGTCGGTCCATGTTCGATTCACGATCCTGANGCTGCNAAAGAATACGCAGCGCGACTGAAACCTTTGATCGATGCATACAGCGATACGTTAAAAATCGTGATGCGTGTGTACTTTGAAAAGCCGCGTACGATTGTCGGGTGGAAAGGTCTGATTAATGACCCGCATCTAGATCAGAGCTTTCANGTNAATAAGGGTCTNCATAAAGCACGAAGCCTTTTGGCTCATTTGGTCGAGCAGGGNGTACCTGTCGGATGTGAGTTCTTAGACACCATCAGCCCACAATTTNTCGCTGATTTAGTTAGTTGGGGGGCGATAGGTGCGCGAACGACAGAAAGTCAGGTACACCGCGAGTTGGCGTCAGGACTGTCAATGCCTGTGGGCTTTAAGAATGGTACCGATGGCACGATCACAATCGCGATCGATGCGGTACAAGCGGCTAGTCACTCCCACCANTTTCTGTCGGTTACGAAGCAAGGGGTCGCTGCAATTTTTGGTACCACTGGTAACCCGGATTGCCATGTGATTTTGCGTGGAGGGCAATCTGGACCGAACTATCAACGTGCNGATGTCGAGACAGTCNTTGATGCGCTCCGAGCAAAATCGTTACCGCCGTATTTGATGGTGGATTGCAGCCACGGTAATTCGTTGAAAGATCACACCANGCAACGTCTGGTGGTTGAGAGNGTGATTGAACAACGAANAGCNTCTGATCACGGTATCTTTGGCGTGATGATTGAGAGTCACTTGGTTGCTGGTAATCAGCCACTGAAACCGAACCTTCCAGAACTTACTTACGGACAATCTGTCACTGATGCCTGTATCGGTTGGGATGAGACCGAACAACTTCTTCTAGAGCTTGCGCAGGGTTAGTACCGCAGTACTTGCGACTTCAGATTGTTAAATTACNGATTGTAATGTTCTTGTAACATTTGGGCGGTAAAACACTAGAAGTGTCAAAAACAGAAGCCGCTGGCCTGTGTTTTGGCTCAGAGAAAAAACTTTAAAGGAGTCCTCCATGTTTGTTCGTATCGCTACTTCTGCCGCTTTGGCAGTTGCGATGAGCACGACTGCTGTAGCACGTGATTACGTGAGCATCGCTGGTTCATCAACTGTTCTTCCATTTGCAACAATCGTTGCTGAGCGTCTAGGACGTAATTNCAACCAAAAAACCCCAGTTGTTGAATCTGGTGGTTCTTCGGTTGGTAAGAAAGGTGTTTGCGACGGAATCGGAACAGAGTTNATCGATATCGGTAACGCATCTTCGCGTATGAAGACNAAAGAGNTAGATTACTGCGAAAAGAACGGTGTAAAGCTAACTGAAATTAAAGTCGGNTACGACGGAATCGTTGTCGCTAACTCGAAAAGTGGTGAGCAACTCAAGATTTCNTTGCTAAACCTTGGCAAGGCNTTNACAGCTGAAGTTGCGATCGACGGTAAGATGGTTGCAAACCCATATAAGAAATGGTCAGACATTGATTCNTCNCTACCTGATACAGAAATCCGCGTATACGGACCACCAACTACATCGGGTACACGCGCTTCGTATGCTGAAATCGTGAATGAAAAGGCTTACTGTAAGAAGGATGCTGATGCAAAAGCGGCATTAAAGGCTGCCGGGAAAAAAGCAAAAGCATGTCGCGCGATGCGTACAGACGGTGCTTATGTCGAGGCAGGTGAGCAGGACAATTTGATCGTTCAGAAGCTTCAAGAAGATACTAAGGCTTACGGCATATTTGGCTTTTCGTACCTTGACCAGAACTCTGACACACTTCAAGGTGCCGAGTTGTCAGGTGTTGTGCCAACATTCGATGCAATCGGTGATGGTTCGTACAAAGCATCACGTGCGCTTTACTTCTACGTCAAGCATCAGCACCTCGGTGTTGTTCCTGGTGTAGAGAAGTATATGGCTGAGTGGCTAAAGCATTGGGGCGACGATGGTATTCTTGCTGATGCTGGGATGATCCCACTTGGTGCTGAAGAAGCTGCAGAAATGAAAGCTCGTATGACAGATCTTCCAGTTCTGGTAGCTGCAGATCTCAAGTAATCATTTCCGCTAGTTGATTATCTGATGACCGAACGGGACAATCCGTTCGGTCTTTTTATGTCTGAGGGAAAGTTCACGTGTCTATTACGAACTTGATGCTCACAGTGCTTGTGATTGGCGCCCTGTACTTCATAGCAGGCCAGCGAGTTGCGTTTGCACTCAGATCAAATGACGCTGGAAAACTCCACTCATTGCCTCACTATCACGGGGCATGGGCTGCTCTCACTTCGGTACTGCCAGCCCTGATCGTCCTGTTGATCCTTTCGATTGGTAAAGATCTCTTGTTCCAATTCATGGCCAGAGATTATTTT